>JANNMV010000042.1:0-3781 GCA_031398205.1 Pseudomonadota bacterium
GAGCCATTTCGCATCGGCGGGCCGATCGATCATGTGCCGCCACACGACGAAGGCCAGTAACAGTGCCGGCAGCGCTTCCAGAATGAACACCCACTGCCAACCTTTTAGCCCCTGCAAGCCGTCCATCTCAAGTATGGCGCCGGACACCAGCGAAGCCGCCGCATTGGAAATCGGCACGGCGAGAAACAACGTCGAAATCACCCGCGCGCGATAGGCCGCGGGAAACCAAGTGCTGAGATAAAAAATAATGCCCGGAAAGAATCCCGCTTCGGCGACCCCGAGCAAGAATCGCAATACGAGAAAGCTCGCCGGGCCCGTGGCGAAGGCCATCGCGCCGGAAATCAAACCCCAGGTGAACATGATGCGCGCGATCCAACGGCGTGCGCCGACTTTCGCTAAGACCATGTTGCTCGGCACCTCGAACAGCGCATAGCCGAGGAAAAATATGCCCGCGCCCCAGCCATACAGGTAGGCGCTGATGCCAAGATCTTTATTCATGGTCAGCGCGGCGAACGCGACGTTGGTGCGATCGACGTAGGCGATAAAATAACTGACCACGATCAACGGCAAGAGCCGCCACGAGATCTTCAAGATCGTGCGCCGCTGCAAGTCAGGCGACATGGATTTCCTCCCGGTAGATTTTGTCGCTTAGTTTACGCCGCCCTTGATCGACAACAAAGCGCAGTGCAGCGCAGGTTGCAAATTTGTAAAAGCGTTAGATGTGAACTGGCGGTCGGGGTCCGGCCAGGAGAGGTCGTCGGATCGCTGTCATTCGTGGTCTCAATGCAATCCTTGGGCTAGCACTCCACTTTTAGATCAGAACGCCAGATGTGCTTACGCGGTGACGGCTTTGCTTCCCTACTTCGAAACACCAATCTCAACGTTGTCAATCTGAACAAACCAACGGCACAATTGCTGGAGTATTTTCTTTTGAGCTGTCGTAAAGCTGCCCCAAATCTCCCCGTGATAAGGGTTATTTGGAAGCGGATCTGAGCCCAACAGAAAACCATTCTCTCGAAGTGCGCCTGCAGTGAAATAGATAGAACCCAACCATCGAGCATCAGTCACATATCGACGGGCGTCGAGGCCTGCTTCCTCGATTTGGCGCTTCAGATCGACTGATAGCCCCCCGTTTGACCCTGCGGACGGATTAAATGCTAATGAAGAAATTCGTCGACCACCGGTCTTTTTGTCATCGACGAGTTGCAGTTCGGATATGCGGCGAATGATCTGATCATCTGAATAAATCTCATCGTGATCATGTGGAATTACTACGCCCTGCGCATCACGCGGCGGCGGCTTTAACGGCAATCAATGGCTCCACTAGTTCTTTTAGCCAAACCACAACCTCGGAAAAATCGTTAGCTAGAGATAATTCTTCTTCCACGCCGCTCGACGTTACACGCCAAGCTTGAACATCGTTAGGCGTTCTTACGTGCAACTCCACATCGCCTCGAAGAGTGTGCCACTCGACTTGCAAATCCCCCGAACTGCCCGGCACGATTTGAGGCGCTGGGGTCTGTGAATCGCAAATGGATTTAAGCATGCTTAGGGCAAAGGTTGCGTTGAAAAACGATACGGGCGAGCCCGCATATCCATCCCATCCTCGCTCCAGTCGTATGAGGTCTTCAAGTCGTTTCGTGACTGGGAGCAACAATTCTTCAGGTGTCTGGGCAATAGTTCGCCGTGAGGCAATATCCACAATATTTGAAGTTGGAGGCCAACGAGAAAAAGCGGTAACGCTTTGAGCACTTATCATTAATGTCGTCCCCACTGTTTGTGCGCATAATCAGTAGTTAACATAGCAAATTTATTCACAATTAACGATCGTCCTATTGTGATGAATTCAACTGCACTCTCTATGTTAGAGTGCCTCGGAGCTCCTCTAGCGGTAAGATTCATTTGCACACCTCTTTCGCCCTCAGGAGATACAGCAGATAAAACCTCGCAAACCAAGCGACCTTGCGGCTTGCCACTATTGTCTTGAATAGTCTCTCGAAAGACAACGGAGAAATCTTCTGTGCCCGATAGTCCGAAATCTAGGAACCGTAGCCATTCGGATACCTTCGATGTGCCAAGGGTAAATTGATTAATGTGCGAGATTTCAATCTGATTGATGACAAGTGCTTGCGGGGCAAGTCTAGTGAGATAGCCTTGCAGCGCTTCAATTTCCCTTCGAAAGCGCGGTGCTATCGATTCAAAACGTGGATACGGTTCGTCTCTTCCGGGAACCTTCCTCCAATTGTGCAATAACCTATCCTGCTGGAATTGTATTAATTCCTCTCCATCTGTTCGCAAGAACCAAAATCGACTATGCAGAGGAGCGGGAACAAGCTGGATAGACCCCGTGCCTGACTCTCTTCCAAAAGTTTCGAAAGTCGGAGGCAGCGGAGGCATTTCTTGAACCTGCGGATAGACTGCCTTGAATAAGTTCCAAACCTCACCCGCTCGAATTTGATGGTATGCAATCGGCGGATTGAACTGCACGCCCAACACAACTTCATTCAGCGGAGGAGCATGAAAATCTGGTAAATCCTTAGGTCTATCGAGCATGACTAACAGTTGCCTGGCAGTTCGGCTAATTTACCATGCGAGAAAATTGAATTCATGGCTAATGATACTATGGTTAGACGATCGTGTGCCGGGCTGCAAAAGCGGATCACATTGCCGGGCGGGCTGGACTAACCTCTGTGTTCATAATATTTCCCAACCCTTCGCATTCTGATCGCTCGTAGAGACAAATAGAAATCAAACGCTCAACACTTTGTCCCGTTGTGTGACTAACCTACTCCTTAGCAGACGCTGGCCAAATACAGATTCGGGTCGACTTGCCCGCGACGTGTTTAGCGTCCTAACACCGGCCGCCGGGTCATGTCTGAACTTTTACAGCGAATTG
The DNA here is from genome assembly GCA_031398205.1 of Pseudomonadota bacterium. Taxonomy (GTDB): domain Bacteria; phylum Pseudomonadota; class Gammaproteobacteria; order Burkholderiales; family JALYOK01; genus JALYOK01. The sequence goes on from JANNMV010000042.1 coordinate 2,897, forward strand.
ACTGATCACCCCTCTAAGCGCTACATTGCAGCTTGACCAACGGGGGGCAAAAATGGCGAAACCAGCGGGTGGCAAGTTCACTTCCGAAGAGAAAAAAGTCATTGTTGCCTCGTGTGTGGGCACGGTGTTCGAGTGGTACGACTTCATTTTGTTCGGCGCCCTCGCGCCGGTTATTGCTAAGCAATTTTTTGCCCGCGCCGATCCGGCCATGGGATTGATTTTCGCGCTGCTCGCCTTTGCCGCAGGTTTCCTGGTGCGCCCGCTCGGCGCACTGGTGTTCGGCCGGCTCGGCGATCTGGTTGGTCGAAAATACACGTTTCTGATGACCATCGTGATCATGGGTTTGGGTACGTTCCTTATCGGGTTGGTGCCGAACTATGATTCGATCGGACTGTTAGCGCCGATCATTTTGATCGCTCTTAGGCTGGTGCAAGGTTTGGCCGTGGGCGGTGAATACGGCGGCGCCGCGATCTATGTCGCCGAGCACGCGCCGCCCGGCCGCAGTGGCGAATTCACCGCCTGGATTCAGATGACCGGCACGCTGGCTTTCTTGATGTCGTTGCTGGTTATCCTTGGCGTGCGCACGGGCTTAGGCGAGGCGGCATTTGCGGACTGGGGCTGGCGCATTCCCTTTTTGATTTCCATCGTCTTGTTGGTAATCTCGGTATGGATTCGCCTGTCGATGCATGAATCTCCGGTGTTCGCGAAAATGAAGGCTGAGGGCACGGCCTCTCGAGCACCGCTGCGCGATACTTTCGGCAACTGGGGCAATGTGAAGCTGATGCTGCTTGCGCTGTTTGGTATGGTGGCTGGGTTTAGTGTGGTCTGGTACACGGCGCAATTTTATGTGTTGCTGTTCCTCACGCAAACCCTCAAAGTCGATAG
>JANNMV010000049.1:0-5398 GCA_031398205.1 Pseudomonadota bacterium
CAGCCATTTAGATTGAGAAGATTATGCCAAATCTAGTACCCCCGCAAGGTACCATAACGCGCGGCCTGGCCATAGCCCATGCCCGCCATTTGGTTTACACTACGCCGACTTTCAACACCAAATACATCGCTTGTCCCAAGATAATCTGGTTGATATCGCCGACTTGCACTTCGGCTATGGCGCGCGCCCGATACTGAAGGGTATCAATCTGCGTATTCCGCGCGGTAAGGTGGTGGCCATTATGGGCGGCAGCGGCAGCGGCAAGACCACCTTGCTCAAGCTTATCGCCGGTCAACTGAAACCATCGCGCGGCAATGTCCAAGTCGATGGCAAGATCGTCCACCAACTCGACCACGACGGACTGTATCGCATGCGGCGCAAAATGGGCATGCTGTTCCAGTTCGGCGCGTTGTTCACCGACGTCTCGGTGTTTGATAACGTTGCGTTTCCGCTGCGCGAACAAACGGATTTGCCCGAAGCCATTATTCGCGACATGGTTCTGATGAAATTGCACGCGGTTGGCCTGCGCGGCGCACATAAACTGATGCCCAATGAGCTGTCGGGCGGCATGGCGCGGCGCGTGGCGCTGGCGCGAGCGATCGCGCTGGATCCGAGTTTGATCCTGTATGACGAACCGTTCACCGGCCTCGATCCCATTTCCCTGGGGGTCATCGGCAATCTGATTCGCCGCTTGAACGATGCCCTCGGCGCGACGTCAGTCGTGGTCACCCACGATATTCACGAGTCGGTGAAGATTATCGATTATATTTACCTGACGGCCAAAGGCGAAATCGTTGCCCAGGGCTCGCCGCAAGAAATGCTGGCATCGAATGATCCGTTGGTGCATCAATTTTTCCATGGCGATCCGGATGGTCCATCACCGTTTCATTACCCAACAACACCCTAAGCGCAAGAGCTCGGTTTGAAAGCAGTTCATGGTTGACGGGTTGCTCGATTGGTTTCGGCTGATTGGCGGCAGGACGATCAATGCGTTGTGGCGCATCGGTTCCGGTACGCGGTTCTTATTTTTGATCCTACTTTACTCAGGCTTGAGCTTTCGCCGTTTTGGCCTGACCATACGCAAGATTTTTTTCTCCGGCGTGTTATCGGTCATCATTATCGTGGTTTCCGGTTTATTTGTCGGCATGGTGTTGGCGCTGCAAGGTTACGAAACCTTGCAGGTTTACGGTTCCGAAGAAAAACTCGGCGTGTTGGTTGCGCTGTCGTTGTTGCGCGAGTTGGGCCCGGTCGTATCGGCGTTACTTTTCGCCAGCCGCGCCGGCTCGGCGATCACGGCGGAAATCGGCTTAATGAAAGCGACCGAGCAACTCTCGGCCATGGACATCATGGCGGTGAACCCGATCGGCCGCGTGGTCGCACCGCATTTTTGGGGCGGCGTCATTTCCATGCCGATACTGGCAACCATATTTAGCGCCATGGGTATTTTTGGTGCGTATCTTATTGGTGTCGTGCTGATCGGCGTCGATGGCGGCGCGTTTTGGTCGCAGATGCAAGACGCCGTTGATTTTCGCTATGATATTGTCAATAGCCTGATCAAGAGCTTTGTGTTCGGCGTGGCCGTGACGGCTATCGCCACATTCGAAGGTTTCGATGCCGCGCCGACGGCCGAGGGTGTATCCGGTGCGACGGCGCGCACGGTGGTCACGTCGTCCCTGGTTATTTTGGCGCTGGACTTGATGCTAACCGGATTCATGATGCGAGGATGGAATTAAATGGAACGTAGAGTCGTCGATTTGTGGGTAGGATTGTTCGTCGTCACCGGCATCGTGGCGTTGATGATTTTGGCGCTCAAGGTCGGGAACTTCGGCGCTTACAGCCCAAAAGATGTTTACGTCGTCAGTGCACATTTCGACAATATCGGTGGTTTAAAAGAGCAAGCGCCGGTGCGTAGTTCCGGCGTGGTGGTAGGACGAGTCTCGGGGATACGGTTCGACACGAAAAAATTCGATGCCGAAGTTACGATTACCATGGATGGCAAGTTCAAATTTCCGAGCGACACCACGGCCGCGATTTTGACCTCCGGCATCCTCGGCGAAAACTATGTCGGCTTGGAGGCGGGTGGTGGTGATGATAATCTGAAGCAAGGGGATGAAATCAAGCTCACGCAGTCCGCCGTGGTATTGGAGAAGATTATTTCTCAATTCTTGTACAGTAAGGCGCAGGAAGCCCCCGATAAACCAAAAGAATAGTGATTTCAGCTAGTTGAAAATATTTGTCTTTAGCTTCGTAAACTTCGGTGTTGCTTAGCCGTTGAAGATGTAAGGGGTTTAGCCCCGCTTGAAAAAAGGAATATAACTGTGACTCGATTCGTACAATGGTTGTTTGTATCGCTGCTGTTTTTGTTCGTGGCCCAGGTGCGCGCTGACGATGTGGCGCCCGATGAGCTAGTGAAAAATACCACCCTGGAAGTCATTGCCGTCATCAAGCAGGATCGAGACATCCAGGCCGGCGACCGCGCGAAGATTTATGCGCTTGTCGAAGAAAAAGTGTTGCAGCATTTTGATTTTCGCCGCATGAGCCAACTCGCCATGGGCAAGAACTGGCGCCAGGCCACGCCGGAGCAGCAAGAAGCAATCATTAAGGAGTTCCGTTCCTTACTGGTGCGAACCTATGCCGTGTCGCTGTCGCAATACCGCGACCAAAAAATTGAGATTAAGCCGACCAAGCTTGAGGCCGGTGCGAAGGATGCAACGGTTAAGAGTCTATTTCTGCAAAACGGCAGAGAGCCGGTAACGGTGGACTATGTGATGTACAAACTGCCCGCCGGTTGGAAAGTGTTCAACATCACGGTCGAAGGCGTAAGCTTGGTGGAAAATTACCGTAGCACCTTCAACGAACAAGTACGCAAAAGCGGCGTCGACGGTTTGATAAAGACGCTGGCGGATCGCAATAAAGCCGCCGAAGCAAGCAAAAACTAGTGCTCACGTTCGACAACAATCAACTGAAAATCTCGGGTGCAGTCATCATCGACAGCGCCCGCGCACTGCTCGAAGGCGGCCGTGGTTATTGCGTCTCGAACGACGTGACGTTGGATTTTTCCGGCGTCAGTGAAGTGGATTCGTCCGCCTTGGCGCTTATTCTCGAATATCGCCGCGCCGCAGAATCCGCCGGTAAGCGCGTGACTGTTTCCCAACTCCCCGCAAGCCTGGAAACCCTGGCTGACCTTTATGGTGTGACGGATCTGATCGCAGCCACACCTTGAGTTCCACCGCAGTCGACGTTCAATCGGTTCACAAACACTATGGTAAGGTTCACGCCTTGCGCGGCGTGGATTTGCGCGTTGAGCAAGGGGAGTTTTTCGCGCTGCTCGGGCCAAACGGTGCGGGCAAGACAACGTTGATCAGTGCCTTAGCCGGATTGGCACGCCCCGATTCCGGCTCGCTCAAAGTGATGGGTTATGACGTCACCGGCGACTATCGCAACGCCCGGCGCCACCTCGGCGTCGTGCCGCAAGAACTGGTATTCGATCCGTTTTTCACCGTGCGCGAGACGTTGCGTTTTCAGTCCGGTTATTTTGGCCTAGGCCATAACGACAAATGGATCGATGAGCTACTGCATCACTTGCACCTGACCGATAAGGCGAACGCCAATATGCGCTCGCTGTCCGGCGGCATGAAGCGGCGTGTGCTGGTGGGCCAAGCATTGGTGCATAAACCACCGGTGATTGTGCTTGATGAGCCGACGGCGGGCGTGGATGTCGAGTTACGCCAAACACTTTGGGCATTCATCCGCCGCCTGAACCGTGAAGGCCACACGATTTTGCTCACCACCCATTATCTCGAAGAAGCTGAAGAGCTATGCACTCGCGTTGCGATGTTGAAGAACGGCGAGGTTGTCGCGCTTGATACCACGGAAAATCTGCTCAATCGCTTCCACGACAAATATGTGACCCTGCGTTTGGAAAGCGGCGAACTGCCGCACAGTGCGCGTGCAATGGTGGTGAGCGAGGACAAAGGAAAGTATCGCCTACAGTTGCCGGATTACGCCGGCCTTGAGCCCTTGCTCGGCCAGATTCGCGCGTCCGGCGCGACCATTAAAGAAATGGAGCTTTCCAAGCCTGATCTGGAAGATGTGTTTGTTTCGATTATGAGTAAGCAGTCGTGATCAACGATATCCAAGGAATGCGGGACGGACAAAAGTCCCCGCGTGTCATTCCCGCGAAAGCGGGAATCCATTTGGCCTTTCAACGTCAACATGGATTCCCGCTTTCTCGGGAATGACGATCAAAAATCATGCGCGGTTTCTACACCCTCTTCTACAAAGAAATTCTGCGCTTCTGGAAAGTCGCATTCCAGACCGTCGCCGCGCCGCTGGTCACGACCTTACTTTACCTACTGATCTTCTCCCACGTCCTGTCCAAGCAAGTCGAAATTTTCCACGGCATCAGTTACACCACTTTCCTAGTGCCCGGCCTGGTGATGATGTCGATGCTGCAAAACGCCTTCGCCAACAGCTCGTCAAGCCTGATTCAATCCAAGGTCACGGGCAATATTATTTTCGTGTTGCTCGGGCCGTTATCACACTTCGAATTCTTCTCTGCTTACCTTGCTGCCGCCGTGGTGCGCGGCTTGATGGTCGGCGTCGGCGTTTACATTGCCGCGTGGTTTTTTACGCCGGTGCCGCTGCATTCAATTTTCTGGATTCTGATATTCGGCCTGCTCGGATCGGCCATGGTGGCGGCGCTGGGCATCGTCGCCGGAATTTGGGCGGACAAATTTGACCAGATGGCGTCATTTCAAAATTTCGTGATCTTGCCGCTCACGTTCCTAAGCGGTGTGTTCTATTCGATTCACAGCCTGCCGGAGTTTTGGCAAAAGCTGTCGCACCTCAATCCGTTCTTCTACACCATCGACGGCTTCCGCTACGGCTTCTTCGGCCAGTCAGATATTTCGCCCTGGGTGAGTCTCGCAGTTGTCGGCGCGACCTTCCTGGCCTTATCATTCTCTACGTTCTTGATGATTCGATCGGGATACAAACTGCGACATTGATGCCTTGACAGACAATGGCCCTAGGCCACCCAGTCCCAGAGCGGCGTTCCAGGCATGCATGGCCACGAACCAATATCTAAGCGGCTCCTGGCGCGATGCTTTTTCACACTCCACACGATTAAGGTTTTACTTATGGTTACACCCGAACAAGTTAAAGATTATATTTCCGCAGGACTCGCTTGCGATCACGTCGAAGTCTCTGGCGATGGCGCGCACTTTGAAGCCGTCATCGTCAGCGCCGCGTTCAGCGGCAAGAATAAGTGATGAGCAGTTGCACCGGCACGACCCATACCAGCGCGGCCGGCCACCGGTCTGGGCGGCCGTGCCGCCACCAGTACACCGCGAACGCCGGCGCGACGACCGCGAGCGGCACGAACTGCACCCAGATC
>JANNMV010000072.1:0-11985 GCA_031398205.1 Pseudomonadota bacterium
TTCGCCGACGACATCGCCGATGGCGTAGATGCCGGGGACGTTGGTGCGTTGTTGTTTGTCGACGGGGATGAAGCCGCGCTCGTTGACGGTAATGCCTGCCGCGTCCGCGCCGATAAGTTTGCCATTCGGACGGCGGCCGACGGCGACGAGAATGCGATCGTAGACTTGCGGCTCGGGCGCTTGCTCGCCTTCGAAGTGAGCTTTCAAGCCGGCCTTCGAGGCTTCGATTTTTATGACTTTGGTTTTGAGGTAAATTTTCTCGTAGCGCTTTTCGATGCGTTTCGCTAACGGCTTAACGATGTCGGGATCGGCGCCGGGGATGAGTTGGGGCATCAATTCGACGACGCTGACTTTCGCGCCGAGGGCATCGTACACCGTCGCCATTTCCAAACCGATAATGCCACCGCCGATAATCAACATGCGCTTCGGAATGTCGGCGAGTTCCAATGCATCGGTGGAATCCATCAGGCGCGGATCGTCCCAGGGAAAGCCCGGTAGCTTCACCGCTTGTGAACCCGCGGCGATGATGCAGTGATCGAACGACAGAGTCTTCAGGCCATCTTTGGTCTCGATGCTCAGCGATTTCGGCGATGCGAATTTTGCCGTGCCTTGAATGACGGTGACTTTGCGTTGCTTGGCTAATCCGGTCAGCCCCTTGGTTAATTTTCCGACGACGGATTGTTTGAACTTGAGCACTTCCGGCAAGTCGATTTTCGGCGCGCCAAAAGTAACGCCATGATGACTCGCGTCCGCCGCATCGGCGATGACTTTCGCCGTGTGCAGCAAGGCTTTCGACGGAATGCAGCCGACATTCAAACAAACGCCACCCAAGGTTTCGTAGCGCTCGATCAGCGTGACTTTTTTGCCGAGATCGGCGGCACGAAACGCGGCGGTGTAGCCGCCGGGGCCAGCGCCGAGCACCACGACTTCCGCGTCGAAATCTGCGTTCGGTTTTGTGCTCGGCGCTGTGACAACCGGAATAGGCGGTGCCTGAAGAGGCGCGTCCTGCTTAGCTGGCCCTAGGCCACCCCGTCCTGGCGATGCTATCGCAGGCGCTGGGCTCGCTGCTTGGGCCGTTGCCTCCAGCGTAAGAATCAAAGAGCCTTGGGAAACTTTGTCGCCCAATTTCACTTTCAATTCTTTCACGATGCCCGCGACTTCAGTCGGAACATCCATGGTGGCCTTGTCCGATTCCAGCACGATCAGCGATTGCTCGGGTTTCACCGTGTCGCCGGGTTTGACCAGCACTTCGATCACTTCGATGTCTTTGAAATCGCCGATGTCGGGGACTTTTATTTCGATAGGTGTGGGCATTTTAGGATTTAGGAGTGAGGATTTTGGATTTAGAGTCGGAAGGCCAGCGATTTAGGATTAGGAATCTGGGTTCGGAACGACGCGAGGTCGTTCCTAAATCCTAGCTCCTCAATCCTAAATCCTACGATTAAAGCACTAAGCGCCGAATATCCGTCAACGCGCCATTCAAGAACGTAATGAAGCGTGCGCCGAGTGCGCCGTCGACCACGCGATGATCGTAAGATAAGGAAATCGGCACGATCAGGCGCGGCACGAAAGTTTCTTTGTCTGCGTTCCAGACCGGTTTCATGCCGGAGCGGCCGACGCCGAGGATGGCAACCTCCGGCGCGTTGATGATCGGCGTGAAGTGCGTGCCGCCGATACCGCCGAGGCTGGAGATGCTGAAGGTGCCGCCCTGCATATCGGTCGGCTTGAGCTTGCCTTCGCGGGCGAGGGCGGAGAGTTCGCCGAGTTCTTTCGCGATCGCCATGACGCCTTTTTGATCGGCGTTTTTTATCACCGGAACGACTAATCCATTCGGCGTATCGGCAGCGAAACCGATGTGATAATAATTTTTCAGGATCAGATTTTCACCCGAGCGATCCAGCGAGCTGTTGAACTCGGGGAATTTTTTCAGCGCGGCGACGGCAGCCTTGATCATGAATGCAAGCGGCGTGAGTTTGACGCCTTGTTTCTCGGCGTCGGCGCCTTGCGCTTTGCGGAAGGCTTCCAACTCGGTCATATCCGCTTCGTCGAATTGAGTGATGTGCGGAATGGCGAGCCAGTTGCGATGCAGTACGGGGCCGGAAATTTTCTTAATGCGCGACAAGGGCTTCGATTCAATCGCGCCAAATTTGCTGAAGTCCACATTCGGCAGATCGGGCAAGTTCGGTGCGAAGTTGACGCTGCTCGCGGCGCCGCGATTCGTCGGCGCACCACCGCCGGCAATAGCTTGTTTGACGAAACCCTGCACGTCCTCTTTGGTGATGCGGCCTTTACCGGCAGTGCCGGTTACCGCGTTCAAATTCACGCCGAGCTCGCGGGCGAATTTGCGCACTGACGGGCTCGCGTGGGGATTGTCCTCGGAACTCGTTGCGGACGCGGCAACAGGCGGCGGCGGCGCGACGATGATCGTGCGCGACGGATCGAAAGTAGGTGAGGGTGCCGCCGGTGCCGACGCGGGTTTATCCGGCGCGGCAGCGCGCTCAATGGCGACTTGCGCCACGGCTTGGGCTTGTTGTTCAGCGGCAGCCGTTTCGAGCATCATGAACAGTGTGCCCTGAGACACCTTGTCGCCGACTTTAACTTTCAATTCCCTCACGGTGCCGGCCGAGGGCGAAGGGATTTCCATCGTGGCTTTATCCGATTCCAGCACCAACACGCTAGCGTCGTTTTTGACAGAATCGCCGGCCTTTACCAAAATTTCGATGATTTCCACGTCTTTAAAATCACCGATGTCAGGGACTTTTATTTCGACTAAGTTGCTCATGAATGTTCCGTAAAAATTTTTAGAAATTCCGAATGCTTTGCATTATAGGGGGAATCGAATCGGGGCTGGATTCATTTAGTTAAGTTCTGAAAGTTCCACTTACACTAAACGCGGATTGTCCTTCTCCGGATCGATGCCGTATTTCTTGATCGCATCGGCTACGACTTTGGGCTTGATGGCGCCTTCATCCGCCAACGCCTTTAACGCGGCAAGCGTAACGAAATGGCGATCGACCTCGAAGAATTTGCGCAATTGTTGGCGGCTGTCGGAACGTCCGAAGCCATCGGTGCCTAACGCGACATAGCGACCGGGCACAAATTCGCGAATCTGATCGGCATAGGATTTCATATAGTCGGTGGCTGCAACGGCAGGCCCAGATTGCTTCTCCAGGCATGCTGTCACGTAAGGCACGCGCGGTGCGGCTTCTGGATGCAGCATGTTCCAACGCGAACAATCAAGCGCCTCACGGCGTAGCTCGTTGAAACTTGGCGCACTCCAAATATCGGACTCGACACCCCAATCTTTTTTCAGCAATTCGGCGGCGGCGATGACTTCGCGGAAAATCGTGCCGGAGCCAAGCATTTGCACACGCGGCGCTTTCGATTTTGCCGCGCCTGCTTGGAACAAATACAGGCCCTTGATGATGCCGGCCTCGGCGCCCTTGGGCATTTCCGGATGAACGTAATTTTCGTTCATCAGCGTCAAATAATAAAAAACGTTTTCCTGCTTCTCGTACATGCGTTTCATGCCGTGATGAATGATCACAGCAACTTCGTAGGAGAACGTCGGATCGTAGGAAATGCAATTCGGAATGAAGGACGCATGCAAATGACTTTGGCCATCTTGATGTTGCAGGCCTTCGCCGTTGAGCGTGGTGCGCCCCGCGGTGCCGCCGAGCATGAAGCCGCGCGCCTGAATATCACCCGCCGCCCAAGCCAAATCGCCGATGCGCTGGAAGCCGAACATCGAGTAATAAATGTAGAACGGAATCATGTTGACGCCGTGATTCGAATAGGCGCTGGCGGCGGCGATCCACGACGACATGGCGCCCGCTTCGTTGATGCCTTCTTCTAAAATCTGACCCGCTTTGTCTTCGCGATAATAGAGCAATTGATCTTTATCGACCGGCGTGTAGAGTTGGCCTTGCGAGGAATAAATGCCAAGGGTGCGGAATAGACCTTCCATGCCAAACGTGCGCGCTTCGTCGGGAATAATCGGCACCACGAATTTGCCGATTTCCTTGTCGCGGGTAAGCATGGTGAGCATGCGCACGAAGGCCATGGTGGTGGAAATCTCGCGTTCTTCCGTGCTTTTGAGCAGCACCTCGAAGGTTTCCATTGGCGGAATCTTAAGCGCCGGTGCGGTTTGGCGACGTGCGGGCAAGTAACCGCCAAGCGCTTTGCGATGTTCTTTCAAGTACACGATGATGGGGTCGTCATCGGCCGGTTTGTAGAACGGCACATCGGCTATTTTGTCGTCGGGAATCGGCACATTGAACCGGTCGCGGAATTTTTTCAGCGCTTCCACGTCCATTTTTTTCTGCTGGTGCGTGGTATTTTTTGCTTCGCCGATAGCGCCCATGCCGTAGCCTTTTACGGTCTTGGCGAGGATGACGGTCGGTTGACCTTTATGTTTCGTTGCGGCCGCGTAGGCGGCATAAATTTTATGCGGATCGTGGCCACCACGATTCAAGCGCCAAACATCGTCGTCGGTCATGCGCGAGACTAACTCCAATGCCTTCGGATGCTTGCCGAAAAAATGCTTGCGCACGTAGGCGCCGTCGTTGGCTTTGTAATTTTGATATTCGCCGTCGACGGTTTCTTCCATGATTTTTTGCAGGACGCCGTCTTTGTCTTTCGCGAGCAGCGGGTCCCAGTAGGAACCCCAAATCAGCTTGATGACATTCCACCCAGCGCCGCGAAAATCCGATTCTAGTTCTTGGATAATTTTACCGTTGCCGCGCACGGGGCCGTCGAGCCGCTGCAAATTGCAATTGACGACAAACACCAGGTTATCGAGATTTTCACGCATCGCCATGCCGATGGCGCCAAGGGATTCCGGCTCGTCCATTTCGCCGTCACCGCAGAAACACCACACCTTGCGATTTTCCGTATTGGCGATGCCGCGGGCATGCAGGTATTTCATAAAGCGTGCTTGGTAAATCGCCATCAGCGGCCCTAAGCCCATCGATACCGTGGGGAATTGCCAGAAGTCCGGCATCAGCCACGGGTGCGGGTAAGAGGTCACGCCCTTACCATCTACGTCGCGGCGGAAGTTATTGAGTTGCTCTTCGGTTAAGCGGCCTTCCAAAAAGGCGCGGGCGTAAATGCCGGGTGCGGAATGACCTTGGAAATAGATTAAATCGCCGCCGTGGTGTTCGCTCGGTGCCTGCCAAAAATGATTAAACCCAACGCCAAACAGCGTCCCGACCGAGGCAAAACTGGCAATGTGGCCACCGAGTTCATCGTCATTTTTGTTGGCGCGCACCACCATCGCCAGGGCATTCCAGCGGCAGACCGAACGAATCCGTTCCTCCATTGCAGCGTCACCCGGCGAACGTTCCTCCATATGCGGTGGGATGGTGTTGATGTACGCGGTGTTGGCACTGTACGGCATCGACGCACCGGAACGTCGCGCTTTGTCGGTTAACCGCTCGATGAGGTCATGGGCGCGGGCGGGCCCTTCGCGTTCGATGACGGCATCCAGCGCATCAAGCCATTCCTGTGTTTCGTTTTGGTCAAAATCTGGCACGGCGGCCATAAATTCTCCTAAAAGGCTGAGTTTGTTCTACGACTGTCGTACAGAAATCCAATCACCCCAAATTTCTAAAGGATCTCATTAGATTTATGTTGAAAAAACATATACATTTGAGATAAACTAAAGGTAAATACGAAGTAGTGGCATTAAAGGGTTATAAAATTAGGGAAAAAGCTGCAATGTACCCTCAGGATTGTGTCAAAAACCAACGATGGATTAGCACCCATCTGCTTGGGTAAGGCAGTGGTTATGCGTATCATGGCGGCAATTTCATGGATCACATGAACTGCTGGTAGTGAACGGTGAATAGATGCCTGTAGTGTAAAGATTTTGTTTCGATACGGGAAGTGGCGAAACGGGTTTGGTAAGTTTAATTTTAACGATCAGGGTACGGACTGAGCCTACCTTAGCCTGTGGGATTCGTACTAAAAATGATATCGAGCGGCGCAATCGAAATAGTCAGTCGAACCGATCCGGGAAAGGTCCGCTCGCACAATGAAGATTTTGTCGCGCATGAAAGCGAAATGGGCGTGGTGCTATTAGCCGACGGTATGGGGGGCTATAACGCCGGTGAAGTCGCGAGCGGCATGGCTGCCCGAATTATCATCGAAGGCTTGAGTCATGCCTGGCGTGCTACAACGGCAAATAAACGCAGCACCGATGATGGTCCGAGCAACTCGATTCAGGAGCAGGTGGAGCGAGCCAATTGGGCGATTTTCGAAAAAGCGCAAAACGAACCTCACTGCGCCGGAATGGGGACGACATTGGTGACCGGGTTGTTCTATGACAACCAACTTACCGTGGGACATATCGGCGATTCACGCATGTATCGGTTACGCGGCGAGGTGTTGGATCAGATTACCAAGGATCATTCGCTGTTGCAGGAGCAACTCGACGCGGGTCTGGTCAAAAAGGAAGACGCGCGAAAATCGCGCAACAAGAATTTGTTGACACGGGCACTGGGAATCGACCCCAAGGTTGAAGCGGAGATTCACACCCACGCGGTATTGCCCGGCGACACTTATTTGTTATGTTCCGATGGTTTGAACGATATGGTGGACGACGAAGAGATTCGCCTTACGTTGTTGACGCTGCAATCGAACTTAGCGTTGGCGGCGGAACAATTGGTTTTGTCGGCGAACGATAATGGCGGTCGTGACAATGTCTCGGTCGTTTTGGCGAAAGTATTGCAGCCCTTTCCCGCGAAACGCGGTTGGATTGCGCGGTTGAAGTCCTGGTTTAGTTCACGAGGAAATTAAGATGGCAGGAAAACTAATTTTGAGTCTCGACGGTGCGGTTATTAGCGAGTATCCCCTGGCGAAGGAACGCGTTCTGATTGGGCGCAAACCCCATAACGACATTCAGATCGATAACCTCGCGGTGAGCAGCGAGCACGCTGCGGTCATTACGATCCTCAGCGATTCATTCATGGAAGATCTGGGCAGTACCAATGGCACCCTGGTTAACGGCCAAATGGTCAAAAAACATTTCTTGCAAAACGGTGATGTTATCGAGTTAGGCAAGCATCGACTCAAGTACCTCAACGATTTACCGAGTTCCACGACTGCCGAAGACTTCGAGAAGACCATGGTGATGCGCCGCCCCTCTGCATCCGCCGCGGCCGAACCTGCCAAGGAAAGCAATCTGGTGGGCGGGGATACGCTTATCGGTAAACAAGCGTTCACCGGTACGGCGACGGCGCGCCCCGTTAACCTATCTGCCGTACCATCCGCCGCAGTCTATCCCGCTGCGCCGGTTGCAACCAATGCCTCGATCCAACTCCTAAACGGTGGTAATGCGGGGCGAGTGATGGAATTGATCAAGACGTTAACGACGCTCGGCAGGCCTGGGGTTCAGGTCGCGGTTATTACCAAGCGCCCAACCGGCTATTTCATTACCCATGTGGAGGGCGTGACTTTCCCGGTGTTGAATGGCGTTAACCTAAGCGCGCAGGCACAGTTGTTGGCCGATCACGACATTATCGAAATCGCCGGGATCAAGATGGAGTTCTTCATGAGCGCGGCGCAGTAATCGGCGGTTGAACAGGTCATGCGGTTTGAAGTTCTCGGGTGTAGCGGAGGGATTGGCGCCAATCTGAGAACGACTTCGTTTTTGGTGGATGATGATGTCCTCATCGATGCCGGTACCGGTGCGACGGATTTGAGTCTCACGCAACTGGCCAAAATCGATCATGTATTTTTGACCCATTCGCATCTCGATCACATCGCGGCCATTCCCTGGATCGTTGACACCGTCGGCAGCGCGCGCGACAAGCCGCTGGTGGTCCATGCATTGGATGCGACAATCAAGGCCCTAAAAGAGCATATTTTTAACTGGCGTATTTGGCCCGACTTCACGCAAATTCCGACGGCGGAGCAACCGTACCTCAAATTTGAATCGATGACTATTGGCGCCGCGGTAAAACTGGGTGCAAGAACGATCATTGCCGTCGCGTCGAATCATGTCGTGCCGGCTGTTGGCTACTGGATCGATAGCGGTCGCCATAGTTTGATATTTAGTGGCGATACCAGTTCAAACGATGCCTTGTGGCAAATTGCGAATCGGTGCGAAAATCTGCGTTACCTATTGATCGAAACTGCCTTTGCCAATTGTGATCGTGTCGTTGCCGAAGCATCGAAGCACCTTTATCCGCTTCAGTTAGCCGAGGAACTAATGAAATTCATCGGCCACGCGGAGATCTTTGTGACTCACATGAAGCCCGGCGAGGAAGAATTGATCATGGCGGAAATCGCAACAGCGGTTACGGGGCACAAGCCACGGCGACTCAATCATGGTCACGTGTTTGAATTCTAGGCGATAATAGGCCGTCATTTAAAAAGTGCTTGACCTAACTCGTTGCCGTTCCAGATTTCCCCCGGAACCATGCTGGCGAAAAGTGGCAAGGCAAATAGGAACTGTTAACAATGATTAAATGTCTTGTGTTAGCAATCGGAACGTTCATGCTGCGTGGTTTAGTCGCTTAAGGTAGGGTTCAAATGAGTGCCGTACTAGAGCCAAAAAATACCGCACCGAGAGGTGAGCCCAGTCCGAATGCCCGCGCTGATTTTGCCAAGAAATTACAGGTCATCAGTGATCGTGCCCTGACCTCGCCCACGCTAGACGACTTGATGGCGGATCTAAGCAAGGACGCGTGCGAAATGTTCGAGGCTGATCGCCTCACCTTGTATACCCTCACCGATGATAAGTCATCGCTTATCTCACGTGTCAAGACTGGCTTGTCTTCGTTCAAAGACCTCAAGCTTCCCATTACTGAAACGAGTATTGCGGGGTACTGTGCATACCATAAGGCGGTTTTCAAAGTAAACGATGCCTACGATGAAGTCGAGCTGAAAAAATACAATCCTCGCTTGCATTTTTTAAAGGAGGTTGACCGTCGCACGGGCTATCGCTCCAAACAAATGTTGCTGGCGCCGGTGCTCAGCGCGGACGAACGGCCGCAGCTCCTGGGCGTGTTGCAGCTTATCAATACCACGACGGGACTCCCATTTCCCGACGGTGATCTCGCGCGAGTATCGGAGTTCTCTAAAATCCTGGCGCCGGCATTTCGTCCGCGCCAACAGGCCCAGCAAATTGGTTCGAAGTACGATTACCTGGTGTCGGATAACGTTATTTCCGCCGGGGAATTAGACCTCGCCGTGCGCTCCGCACGGCGCAAGAATATCGACATCGAAAATGTCCTGATCGACGAATTTCAGATCAAATTGTCGATACTCGGCCAAGCGTTGGCGAAGTTTTTCCAGGTCGGGTATGAACCCTATCGGTCGGACCGGATTCGGCCGATGGATCTGCTGCGCAATATCAAGCGCGAGTATGCAACGAGTGCGCAGTGGTTACCGGTTGAGGAAAACAAGGACGGCCTCGTCATTGTGACGACGGATCCGGAGAGACTTCGTGCGTCCCACGTGGTCCGAAACGTCTTCGATAAGCAAAAGCTGGTATTTAAAGTTACAACCAACAGCGAGTTTGTCCAAACGCTGGATCAATTTTTTTCCGATACCACTGGCGGCGGTGCTTCAATCGACGACATGTTGTTGGGCATGGAGCAAGATGGCGGCGATGACGGGTTAGCGCCTGAAGACGTCTCGGCCGCCTCGGACAATGAGCTGGTAAAGTTCGTCAATAAAGTCATTATCGATGCCTACAACCAGGGCGTTTCGGATATTCACATTGAGCCCTATCCGGGCAAGAATAAAACCGAGATTCGTTTTCGCAAAGACGGCTCGCTCATGCTGTACATCGAGGTGCCGGCGAGTTATCGCTCGCCTTTGGTGACGCGACTTAAGATCATGTGCGATCTGGATATCTCGGAGCGCCGCAGGCCGCAAGACGGTAAAATTAAATTCAGGAAATACGGCCCGCTTGACATCGAGTTGCGGGTGGCAACCATTCCTACCGCCGGTGGGTTGGAAGACGTCGTAATGCGTATTTTGGCGGCGGGCGAGCCCTTGCCGCTGGAAAAATTGGGCTTGTCCAAACGTAACGAAGTGAATCTAAAGAAGGTCGTCAGCAAACCCTACGGCTTATTCTTTTGTTGTGGCCCGACCGGTTCCGGTAAAACCACGACGCTGCACTCGGTGCTGAAACATATCAATACCGTCGACACCAAGATTTGGACCGCCGAAGATCCCGTCGAGATTACGCAAAAGGGTCTGCGTCAGGTGCAAATGAACAATAAGGCCGGCCTTAATTTTGCGACGGCGATGCGCGCGTTCTTGCGTGCCGATCCTGATGTGATCATGGTCGGTGAAATGCGCGATAAGGAAACGACCCAGATTGGGATTGAGGCATCGCTTACCGGCCACTTGGTGTTCTCTACACTCCACACCAACAGCGCGCCGGAGAGTATTCTGCGCTTGCTCGACATGGGGATGGATCCGTTTAACTTTGCCGACGCCATTCTCGGTATTCTCGCGCAGCGTCTGGCCAAGCGTCTGTGTGCAAATTGCAAGAAACCACAGATCGCGACGCAGGATGAAATTAAGCGCTTGTTGACCGAGTATTGCGAAGAGTTAACCAATACGTCCGATTGGAAAAGCGATCCGCAGGGATCATTCCGCAAGGTGTATGAAGATTGGGTCAAGGAATACGCTAATGAGAAAGGCGAATTTACGCTCTACAGCCCAGTCGGATGCGACACTTGCAGCGGAACCGGATATCGTGGTCGGATCGCACTACATGAGCTGATGGTCGGCAGCGACGCGGTGAAGAAGGCAATTCAAGAAAAAGCCCGTGTGGCTGAACTCGTCGCGCTGGCGTTATCGGAAGGAATGCGCACGTTGAAGCAGGACGGAATTGAAAAAATACTGCTCGGCGTTACTGACATGGCGCAAGTTCGGGCTGTGTGCATCAAGTAGTCCGGTGTTCTCCCAATTGTTTTGGCTGCGGCTGACTGAGTAACCGCTAGTGATCCCATCCCATCGGCGCGGCGCGGCCAATTTAAGTATGTCGGACGGTGATGTATTAGATCGCCTAGACTATCTCACCCGCGTCAGCAAAGACCTTTCCAGCGAACGCAACATCAATCGGCTGTTGGAGACCATTCTCGATGCGGCGCAAAACATTACCAACGCGGACGGCGGAACGGTATACCGCGTCACACCTGAAAAACAACTTGTATTTGAAATTGTTCGGACCGACTCGATAGGCGTCATTCTGGGCGGCACCAGTGGTGTTCCGGTCACGATCCCGCCATTGGCGCTGTTCGATGCGGTGGGGAAGCCGAATCTGTCGATGGTCGCGCCCTACGCGGTATTGAAGGATGCGACTGTGAATATTGCGGACGCCTATGCCGCCCAAGGGTTCGATTTTTCCGGTACGCGGGCATTTGATGAGCGCACCGGCTATCGTTCGACTTCATTTCTTACCGTACCGATGAAGAACCATCAGAACGAAATCATCGGCGTGTTGCAGTTGATCAATTCGCGCGACCGTGCCAGCGAAGCGACTATTCCCTTCAGTCCGGCGGATCAACAGTTTACCGAGGCGCTTGCGTCCCAGGCGGCGATAGCACTGACTAACCAAGCGTTAATTAGTCAACTGCAAACACTGTTTGAATCCTTCGTCAGTCTGATCAATAAAGCGATTGACGAAAAATCTCCCCATACCAGCCGCCATTGCGCTCGCGTTCCGGAATTGACCATGATGCTTGCCGACGCCGCGCACAACGTGGAATATGGGCCGCTATCCCGCTTTCGCATGACCGAACCCGATCGATATGAACTGAAACTCGCCGGCCTGTTACACGATTGTGGAAAGATCACGACACCGGTTCATGTCATCGATAAGGCCACCAAACTATCGACCATCTTCGATCGAATCGAACTTATTGATACGCGATTCGAAATTTTGGCGCGTGACCTTAAAATGAACGCCACTCAAAGAGGATCGAATCTGGCTGCGGCGCTTGCTCAACTCGATGCGGATCG
>JANNMV010000108.1:0-2325 GCA_031398205.1 Pseudomonadota bacterium
TGCAAGGAACTCGGCGTACCGCCTCCGGTGGTGTGCCAACCTTATTACAACGCGATGAACCGCATGCCGGAAGTGGAGATTCTGCCGGCATGCCAACATTTTGGCCTCGGCGTCGTGCCGTATAGCCCGGTGGCGCGCGGCGTACTCACCGGAAAATATCAGCCCGGCGCGGCGCCTGCGGCGGAAACCCGCGCGGGACACGGCGATAAGCGCATGATGCAAACGGAGTTCCGCGAAGAATCGATGTTGCTGGCGCAGGAGATTAAAGCCCATGCGGAAAAACGTGGCATGACCGCGTCGCAGTTCGCGGTAAATTGGGTGTTGAACAACAAGAGCATCAACTCCGTCATCGCCGGCCCGCGCACAATGGGGCAATGGAACGAATACTTGAACGTCTTTAAACACACCTTCACGGCCGAAGACGAAGCGCTGGTCAATCGGTTGGTGCAGCCCGGCCATCCGTCAACGCCGGGTTACAACGATCCACAGTATCCACTCACCGGTAGAAACGCGCGTGTTGCTTAACAAAATCATCACGACCATCGCGTTCGGCGTGCTAAGTGCCGCGGTATTTGCCGCCGACACGCTGCCGCGAAAATTCGGCCCGATTATTTTGGGCATGCCTGCCGCGGAGTTCGCGCGAATCACCGGCGTCGATCCCGCAGGTCGCTGCGCCGATTGCCTGCCGCAACAAAACGGCGGCGATGTCGAGCCGGAATTGGTTCAGCCCATTCTGGACAACTTCGCCACGCTGGCGCGATTCCGCAAAGAGACTGACGCGCTGCCGACGGTATTTTTTTACAAGGATAAGCTGGAGTTCATTCTGCTCACGCTTGAGCAGTATCACTACTCCACCGTTAAGGCTGAGTTCGAGCGCCTCTTGGGCAATAAATACAAGCGCGAAACCTTTGCCAAGAAATGCATCTACTCCGGCGGTGAAACCCTAACCTGGTCGGACGCCACCACTTCGATCGTGTTGACGGAATACCGCGACAAATCCGGCAACCAATTGGAAGTGAAATTCGCCGATCGCGTGTTGCTGGACGAAGCGGAGAAACTGCAAGACATCGAGCAGGCGCAAGCGGTTAAGAAATTAGAACGTGAAGGCAACTGTTAATTTTTTCTAAAGGAGAAACCCATGATCATAGACGAACGCACCTACCAAATCGCCGGCGGCAAAATGAATGAACTGCTCGCCCTGTACGAGAAAGAAGGTTTCGCCGTACAAACGAAACACCTCGGCAAACCCTTTGGTTATTTTATCGGCGAAGTCGGACCGGTCAATCATATCGTTCACATGTGGGCCTATGAGAGCATGGCGGAGCGCGAACAAAAGCGCGCGCAGATGCAAGCCGATCCGGCCTGGCAAGCCTATCTTGCGAAAGCCGGCCCGTACTTCGTGCGCATGGAAAATCGCATCCTTAAATCCATACCGGCGTTGATGGGGAAGTAAGTTTAAGCGGCGACCATAAAAAATTGTCATCCTGAGCAACGCGAAGGATCTGCTTTAACCGCAGCAAAAAACAGATCCTTCGCGTTGCTCAGGATGACATGCTTGTAAAATTACCCTGGCCTACGAGGCAATCCCAGAGCGGCTTCCCAGGCATGCATTGCCGATAGCCAGGCTTGGCGCGGCTGCTGGCGAAGACGCATTATCGATACCTACATGACTTCTTCAAAAGCGGCATCGCCGAAAATCAATCCGCAATGCAGTTTTTTGCCGGCATAAACACTTTCTAACGCACGGCGATAACGCAACAGTTGTGCGCGATAATCGGCCATGAATTCCGAGGCGCGAACCACTTCACTCGCTGCGCTTTTGTAATCCAACACCCAAACACTGTCGTCGAACTCGACGATGCGATCGATGCGTAACAAGTTACCGTCGCCGTCGATTAGGCTCACTTCGTTACGTGCGACGCGAAATTGGCGCGCATCGAAAAATAGTTCCAGATGCGGCGCACGCAAAATCGCGTTTGCTTGCTTCAGCAATGCATCGCCCGTGCTTGCGTCTGCATTCTGCAGCACCTGCGTCGCCACTGGCGGTGGCACGGCGCCGTCGCGTGCCGCTTCGAGCAAGGCGTGCAGTTGAATGCCGTAGTCTCGATTCTTGTCCGCCACCGATGATTTTCGCTCGCCGTAGGCGATGGTTTGAGCATACCAATCGGGTACTTCAAGCGCTGGCGGTATGTCCGCAATGGCGACATCATCGACATTCGCCGACGCCATGATCGGCAATTGCGATGGCGGCAACACGCTCGCCAGCGCCTCGTACCAACTCCCTGCGCCGGTGCCCACCCGATTGCCGCTGACGATCAGATATTG
>JANNMV010000125.1:0-3640 GCA_031398205.1 Pseudomonadota bacterium
GGTGAAATTGTCGCGATAACCATCGTCAAAGGTAATACAGGCGGCCCGTGGCGGCAAAGATCGCTTGGTCAGCCGCTCAATAGCCTCCGACAAGGGCAAAACGTTGAAGCCGTTCGCCAAGGTTTCCATGTGGCAATCGAATACCTGCGCCGTCGGCGTATACGGCGCCAGTGGATCGGCATGTTCCAGCACCCGGTGATACATCACAATGGTCAGGCGACCGCGACTTCCGCCGGGGGAAAGCAGCGTGGTTAGCAATGGGAAAAATGCATTCAACATCGAGGTGACCAAGCTTTTAATGGGCAAAAGTTTACCGTTCAAATGCGCCGAGATCCAATCGCCGATTGCTTATTCGCGGTAAGCCCTGGAGCGGATGCACGTACTCGAAGGTAGGGCGTAAGCTTACACCACGCACATCGCTTGCATCGAACCCCCTGTCGATCGCCTTGGATCCTGCCCGCAACCGATAGTCATAGCGTTCTGGCGCGACAAAATCGGACTTGTCGACGATTAAATTGTTCTTCAATTCGCCCACGCCTTCGAGCAGTTTTCCCGATCCGGCGAACACATTATTCACGATTGTGACCGGCCCCGTACCCGCACTGACACGGATAAAACGGCTTTCACGCGGACCGTCGTTAACTACGGTATTGTTGGCAAAATAAAATTCATGCATACCCTTTTTCAAGCCTTCTTCACCGTAGGAAATAATGGTGTTGTTCTCGGTTTTGGGCCCTTGCTGGATAACATTGCCGATTAAATAGGCAAGCCCACCATCCGGTAAATTGACTTCGTAGCTGGCCGCACCGTCAGCCTCGTCAATGATGCGGTTGTAAAGAATCTGATTGATCACGGCGCGACTCTTCAAATTGTGGCCGACTTTGGCATGGTGTAAATGGCTGAATTTAACCGTTAGGCTGCGCGCGCGCCCCACATAAATGTTATGTGATTGCCCATCACCGTAGCCGTTATGAGCGAACTCACTGTGCTCGATTACGATATCGCTGTCTTCGTTTACACCGGTAAGTATGCCATTCTCGTTGTGGTGAAAATAGCAATTGCGTAGGGTAAGATTTTTCCCCTCAAACCGAATTCCCGCACCATTTCGATCGGGTACCTTTGCGCCGGAGAGTTCAATATTCTCCAGCAGGGTGTTCGTTCCCTTGATAATCCAAGTTGCTTTTCCGCCCACTTGGACACCCTTGGCCTCTATGTGGGCGCGCCCCCCAACGGCGCGGATTGTTAAATTGTTTTGCGGCCATATCGCGGCGTCGCCGACGTAATTACCTGCTTCAATATGAATGGTCTGGCCATCCTTTGCCGCAAATGCAGCCTCGCTCGGCTTGTGAAATTTATGCCCGGGGCCAATACATAGATCGACATCGCACTTCTTCATGATTTCCTGGTGATCCGCGCCGGGTAATTTGTAGATCCAAACATTGTCACCAGTGTGGTTATACGCAATGAACACGTCGTAGTCGGGCACATACTGCCAGCGACCGTAAATTCCTGCAGACTTGGAATCGCCACCCGGCCGCTGCGAAAAAGGCGCATCGCCAAAGGGATTCTCAAACTTTCGAAACTGCCAATCGCGTGTATTGAACGCCCAGACGTTGCGTCCGCCGCCCCACAAAACCATGCGTTTGCTTGGGGTGTGGTAGGCCATGCCGGATCCATTTGGCCAATCTACGTCACCGCCAGACGGCGCCTTTTGACGCTTGCTCAACTTATCAAGAGAATAAAAAAAAATCTCCTTCGTACCGGTTCGCGCTTGAACGAAAATGCGTCGATCGGGATCGATCACGCCCGCGGCAGCCGCAATAGATGGATCGAGCTGGGGATGGGATTTCCAGGAATTTGCCGACGAATCATAGGTTATCAAGCCCGTGCCGGTGCCGATAATGATCTGTCCTGTCAGCGGGTCAAAATCCGAATTGACCTGTAAGACATACATTGGCGCCTCTGCTCCCCGTTTCCAACTTTTTGTGGCTAAGTCGAACAAATAGGCGTGACGATCATAAGGACTACCGTTACCATAAAAGCTTCCACCAAATTTAAACATCTGGTTTTTCGTCGGCAAATAAACCAAGCCATCGTAGGTGTGGCTTGCCACCGGGGCCTCAGAATCCACGACTAAATACTCGCCCGGCCTAGTGTTTTTAACCATCTTGCTGGGCTCCGTGGTGCGCGCCCACCGCGCGGTCTTCAAACTAAACTCGTATACCTCGTTGCCGCCATAGTCGCTGTGGCCGCCGCCGGTTATTATTAGAACGTTTCTTTTTGTATCGAACGCTGCGCCGCTCCAAGCGGCAACAACCCCGCGCGGCCCAATTGTGCCCCATCCTGGATGGTTCGATTGAGATGGGAACACTTCTCGCAATGCGGTCTTTGGGATCTCGCGCCATTCGCCCGGTTTAATTGACGTCAAGAACGCCTCGTTCGCAACACAAATATTGCCGGCGAATGCGATCACAAGGCAGATCAAAAACCGCCTAAGAATGGTTGGTATTGACGAGGTATTCAGATTCATGTTTTTTGCCCAGGATAGTACGAAAGAGGTTCATTTGTAATTTGGATATCTCATACCAATCGAATTTTTCGGCGTAACGTCTTGTGCGGCTACGATCCGGATAGCAGGTAAAAAGTTTATGAACGCCCTCGGCAATGGATTGTGCAGATCGTTCTGGCAATAGGATTCCCGCATCGGGACAGCTTACCACCTCAGGATTGCCACCAACGGTCGTTGCAATCACGGGCGTACCGCACGCCATGGATTCTAGCAATACGTTGGCCCAGCCTTCGCGGCTTGAGGCCAGGATAAGTGCGTCCGCGGCACCATAATAGGTTTTGAGTTTATCTTGTGGCACGCGGGAAACAAAATCCACTCTATCCGCAACGGCGGCAGTTTGGCAACGCCGACGTAAATTCTCTTGCTCTTCCCCGCCGCCAATGATAACTAAACGGTACTCCGGCAGATTTCGCATGGCATCTATGACTAGGTGATGTCCCTTGAGTTCGAGGAGATTGCCAACGGAAAGCAAAACCTTCGTTCGCCAACCGAGCGCCGCTCTAGCGCGATCGCGATCGATCGGTTGAAACAAGGAGAGGTCAACACCGTTACGAAACACGTGAATTTTCCCCGCCGTTGCACCGAGTTGCACCATGCGCGCTTTTAGTCCATTTGAAACCGTAATGGACGCTACGGCCTCGCGTGCCGCGCGTAGAATCATTCGGCGCGGTGATGCGAATTCGGAAATCAAATTGATATCCGAACCGCGGGCGGTAACCACTACCGGTTTGTTGAGCCATTTGCCGAGCAGTACCGCCGCGACACCATCTGGAAAATAGTAGTGGGCGTCGATTAGGTCAAAATCATAGCCGTCGGCTATCATCCTTTTCAGTATAGGCAGGCTCGCCCGAGCTAGGAAAAAGGGGGTTTGACTCATTCCCAGTTTCGGCACCTGGAGATAACGGGGGTGACTTATTTGAACCCCGTTGCGCGTCTCTGAATCGGGCACGCGGGCGAACTTTCCATAGCGCCCAAATCGCTCGGAGGTGCGTGGAACTTGAAGCGGTCGGGGTCGCTCATGAGCGAGCCGGTCTGCACGCACAGGAGGGCGTCGTGGGCGACGGCGTCGTG
>JANNMV010000282.1:0-12955 GCA_031398205.1 Pseudomonadota bacterium
AGCGCCGGCCCGCCTGGGCCAGGTGGTCCTGCGG
Source organism: Pseudomonadota bacterium (assembly GCA_031398205.1). Classification (GTDB taxonomy): domain Bacteria; phylum Pseudomonadota; class Gammaproteobacteria; order Burkholderiales; family JALYOK01; genus JALYOK01. The sequence continues at coordinate 35 of JANNMV010000282.1, forward strand.
CACGCCGCGATAGCCGAACCGGACGATGCTGGCGCGCACGCGGATTCCCGACACCAGCCCGAGGCGGTAGCCGACGATCAAAGGCGCCAGTACCAGCTTGCCGACGGCGAGCCGGCCTGGCGTGACCGAGCAGCCGAGGAAATCGGGAAACATTTCCCGCGTCGTGATGGTGCCGTCGAAGTCGAACAGCGCCAGGTTCACGCAGCCACGCGCGGGCCGCAGCCGGCCCGGTAGTGGTTCGTAGCGGTCATTTCGATGCTCAAGCGCGGCCTCCGGGTCCTTTGCCGCTGGCACCTTAGAACATTGCCGCGGCCTTGACACCTGCTCCGCGACCCTCCGCCGATGAGCTCACACCCCACTGCCGCGCCCGGCACCGCCGAAGCAGATGCCCAGGATGCCGGCCTGGTCTACGTCAATGCCAGCGAGCCCGGCATCACGCGCCGGCGCGCCGGCAAGGGCTTCAGCTATCGCCTGCCCAGCGGCAAGCCCCTGCGCAACGCCGACACGCTGGCGCGGATCCGGAAGCTGGCCGTGCCGCCGGCCTACACCGAGGTCTGGATCTGCCGGACCGCGCGCGGCCATCTGCAGGCCACCGGCCGCGATGCCCGCCGTCGCAAGCAATACCGTTACCACCCGCGCTGGCAGCATGCTCGCGGCGAGGGCAAGTTCGACCGCATCGTCGACTTCGGACGGGCGCTGCCGAAACTCCGGCGTCGCCTGCGCGAGGACCTGAAACTGACCGGCCTGCCGCGCGACAAGGTGCTGGCCACCGTCGTCTGGCTGATGCAGGAAACCCTGATCCGGGTCGGCAACGACGAGTACGCGCGCAGCAACCGGTCCTACGGATTGACGACCCTGCGCAACCGCCACATCGACTACCGGCGCGGCGGCGGCGCGACGCTGAAGTTCCGCGGCAAGTCCGGACTCGAGCACGAGCACGAGATCAGCGACGCGCGCCTGGTGAAACTGGTGCGGGCCTGCCAGGAGCTGCCGGGGCAGGCCCTGTTCCAGTACGTCGACGATGCCGGCAAGCGCCAGCCGGTGGCCTCGGGCGACGTCAACGATTACCCATTTAGTGCGGTGACGAATACTTCAAGCGGGTCTTTACCGGATTTTTTCGATATCTGATCCAGCGCACCGTAAACGATTCTCTCGGCAACTGATTTCTTACCACCGATCATGATTACGTTCATGAACTTAGCGACATCTTCACTCTTGTACTTTGGATCCGGGAGGATTTCGCGCTTGGGGACTTCTCTACGACGTGGCATGGCTTTACCTTAAATCAATTCAATTAGGCTGCTTTGGGACGCTTCGCACCGTACTTCGAGCGACTTTGCTTGCGATCTTTAACACCAGCCGTATCCAGGCTGCCGCGGACAATGTGATAGCGCACACCGGGCAGGTCTTTGACGCGACCACCGCGAATCAATACAACCGAGTGCTCCTGAAGGTTATGCCCTTCGCCACCGATATAGCCGATCACCTCGAAACCATTAGTCAAGCGCACTTTGGCAACTTTACGCAATGCTGAGTTCGGCTTTTTCGGCGTGGTTGTATACACACGAGTACAAACGCCACGTTTTTGCGGGCTCGACTCTAAGGCCGGTACTTTGCTCTTTACTACGGGCTTAACACGCGGTTTGCGCGTCAGTTGATTAATGGTTGGCATACTGGTCCAAAGAAATTGCTATCGAGTCGCCCTTAGGAGAAATTCCTAGATTGGGTTGGGATCGAAAAAAGATTACGAGTTTACGATGGGAGGCTATCACTGTCAAGCAACCTGCTCAGTGTCGGCGCTTATTTCCTCGTCGTAAAGTCCCAAACCACGACTTTGCAGCATATCTCCGCCCCTTGCGCGTTTGCGGCGAGCGGTGTGATACGCCAAGCCCGTGCCAGCGGGGATCAAACGACCCACGATGACATTCTCCTTCAATCCGCGTAGCTCGTCCTTCTTGCCCATGATGGCCGCTTCGGTAAGTACACGGGTTGTCTCCTGGAACGAGGCAGCCGATATGAAGGAATCCGTCGACAAAGAAGCTTTAGTGATCCCCAGCAAAATATTCTCGTAGGTAGCGGGATGTTTGCCTTCCTTGGTAGCGGCATCATTTTCCGATAACACTTCCGCGCGCTCGACCTGCTCGCCTGGGATGAAGTTAGTATCGCCAGAACTAAGTATTTGCACACGGCGCAACATTTGACGCACGATCACCTCTATATGTTTATCGTTGATTTTTACGCCCTGCAAACGATACACATCCTGGACTTCATCCGTAACATAGCGCGTCAGCGCCTCGATACCAAGCAGGCGCAAAATATCGTGTGGATCAACCGGGCCGTCAACGATCATCTCGCCTTTATTGACGACCTGGCCGTCGTGTACCGTGACATGTTTTTCTTTCGGAATCAGGTACTCGTGGGCGACGCCATCCAGATCAGTAATGATTAGGCGCTGCTTACCTTTTGTATCCTTGCCGAACGAGATCGTTCCTGTCGCTTCGGCAAGCAGGCCTGCATCCTTTGGTGAGCGCGCTTCGAAAAGTTCTGCAACACGCGGTAAACCACCGGTAATGTCGCGCGTCTTAGATGATTCTTGCGGAATACGCGCCAGCACTTCCCCGATCGAAGCCTGCTGACCGTTCTTTACGGTAATGATTGCGCCAATCTGGAAGGTATAGTTCACATGAGTATCGGAATTGGGTATCTTGACTTCCTGACCCTTATCGTTCAACAACTTCACTTGGGGACGCAAGCCTTTCGACTGCGCGCTACCACGACGCTTCGGATCAATCACAACCAGCGTCGAAAGACCCGTCACGTCGTCGATCTGTTTCGCAACGGTCACGCCCTCTTCGACATTCTCGAAGCGGACTTCACCAGCGTACTCGGTAATAATCGGGCGAGTGTGGGGATCCCACATCGCCAGGATCTGGCCCGCTTTCGCCTTAGTGCCATCCTGCACACTAAGAATTGCGCCGTAAGGGATTTTGTGGCGTTCGCGTTCGCGTTCAGCATCGTCAACGACGACAATTTCTCCGCTGCGGGAAATAACCACCGGCTCACTGCGCGCATTGGTCACATAACGCATCGTTGGGGTGAAGCGCACCGTGCCGTTGGATTTACTTTCAACCTGACTCACCACTGCCGCGCGCGACGCGGCGCCACCGATGTGGAAGGTGCGCATAGTCAACTGCGTGCCTGGCTCGCCAATGGACTGCGCAGCGATCACGCCTACCGCTTCGCCAACGTTAACCGAACTGCCACGCCCAAGGTCGCGACCATAACAACGCACACAAAGCCCGTGACGGGTTTCGCAGTTAAGCGGCGTTCTCACCTTTACTTCGTCGATTCCTGCGGCTTCGATTGCGTCAACTAGTGCCTCGTGAAGCAATTCGCCAGCATGAATCATTGTCTCGCCAGATTCCAAGCTGAAGACATCGGTGGCAGTTGTGCGGCCCAAAATTCGATCACGTAAGGGTTCAACCACCTCCCCCCCTTCAACGAGGGCGCGCATCACCATGCCATTGGTCGTACCGCAGTCAAGTTCCGTCACGACCAAATCTTGCGTCACGTCCACGAGACGACGTGTCAGGTATCCGGAGTTTGCCGTCTTTAACGCAGTATCGGCCAGACCTTTGCGAGCGCCGTGGGTCGAAATAAAGTACTGCAATACATTCAAGCCTTCACGGAAATTCGCTGTGATCGGCGTCTCAATAATCGAACCATCGGGCTTCGCCATCAAACCACGCATACCCGCTAACTGGCGAATCTGCGCTGCGGAACCTCGCGCACCCGAGTCAGCCATCATGTAGATCGAGTTGAACGATTCTTGATTGACGGTTTTGCCCTTGCGATCAACCACCGGCTCTGTACCAAGCTGTTCCATCATCGCTTTGGCAACGTGGTCGCCGGCTCGGCTCCAAATATCGACGACCTTGTTGTAACGCTCACCTTGGGTTACCAGACCTGAAGTGTATTGGGACTGGATTTCCTTTACCTCTTTCTCGGCACTAGAAATAATGGCTTCCTTCTGGTCCGGCACAAGCATGTCATCAACCGCAATCGAGATGCCCGCACGAGTTGCAAGACTAAAACCTGTCTGCATCAGTTTATCGGCAAAAATAACGGTTTCGCGGAGACCGCAACGATGGAAGCTCGCATTGATGAGGCGCGAAATTTCTTTCTTCTTGAGTGCTTTGTTGATGAGCGGAAACGGCAGGCCATCGGGTAGCGCCTCGGACAACAACGCTCGTCCGACTGTGGTCTCATAGCGAGTCACCTTCTCGTTGCGCTCACCCTCCTCACTGATTTCAACCTCTTTAATCCGTACTTGAACCCGCGCGTGTAACTCAACTTTGCGGGACTCATAGGCACGAGACACTTCCGAGACGTTGCTGAAAAGTGCGCCTTCCCCGATCGCGTTCACGCGATCACGGGTAATGTAATACAGGCCCAACACGATATCTTGCGATGGCACGATAATCGGATCGCCATTCGCTGGCGACAAAATATTATTCGATGCCAACATCAAGGTACGCGCTTCCATTTGCGCCTCTAACGACAGCGGCACATGCACGGCCATTTGATCGCCATCAAAGTCCGCGTTGAACGCAGCGCAAACAAGCGGATGCAATTGGATCGCTTTACCTTCGATTAAGACAGGCTCGAACGCTTGAATGCCCAATCGATGCAACGTTGGCGCACGGTTCAGTAACACCGGATGTTCGCGGATTACTTCTTCGAGAATGTCCCAAACAACAGGTTCCTCTGCTTCCACCATGCGCTTCGCGGCCTTGATCGTTGTCGCTAAACCCATCACTTCTAGGCGGTTGAAAATGTATGGCTTGAAAAGCTCCAGTGCCATTTTTTTAGGCAAACCGCATTGGTGTAGCTTAAGTTGCGGACCGACCACAATTACCGAGCGGCCTGAATAGTCCACGCGTTTACCCAACAGGTTCTGACGGAAGCGGCCACTTTTACCTTTGATCATATCGGCCAGCGATTTGAGCGCGCGCTTGTTTGCGCCCGTCATGGCCTTGCCGCGACGACCATTGTCGAGCAACGAATCCACGGATTCTTGCAACATGCGCTTTTCGTTGCGCACGATAATTTCCGGCGCCTTCAGTTCAAGCAGGCGACGTAAGCGATTATTGCGATTGATGACGCGCCGATAAAGATCGTTCAAGTCACTGGTTGCGAAGCGGCCGCCATCCAACGGCACCAATGGACGTAACTCTGGCGGCAATACCGGCAGGACTTCCATAATCATCCAATCGGGCTTCACGCCGGAACGGGAAAACGCTTCGAGCACTTTAAGCCGCTTCGCTATTTTTTTGATCTTGGTATCGGATCCGGTAGCCGCCAAGTCCGTACGTAGACGCTCCATCTCGCGATTGAGGTCGAGTTTGCGCAGCAGATCGCGCACACCCTCGGCGCCCATTGCCGCGGAGAAATCGTCACCATATTCTTCTAATTTGGCGAGATAGTCATCTTCCGTCAGGAGTTGGCCGCGTAGCAGCGGCGTCATGCCGCCATCGGTCACGACATAGGCTTCGAAATAGAGCACACGCTCGATGTCGCGCAGGGTCATATCGAGCACCATACCGAGGCGGGACGGTAGCGATTTCAAGAACCAAATATGCGCCACTGGGCTCGCCAATTCAATATGGCCCATGCGTTCGCGACGCACTTTCGAGAGCGTTACCTCCACGTTGCACTTTTCGCAAATCACGCCACGATGTTTTAGGCGTTTGTATTTTCCGCATAAGCATTCGTAGTCTTTGATTGGGCCAAAAATTTTCGCGCAAAACAAACCGTCACGCTCCGGTTTGAAGGTACGATAATTTATGGTCTCCGGTTTTTTTACTTCGCCGTAGGACCAAGAACGGATTTTCTCCGGCGAGGCAAGGCCGATGCGAATTGCATCGAATTCTTCTTCTTGGGTTACTTGCTTAAATAAGTCTAATAGCGCTTTCATCGTTCACTCCTGTTGGGCGTGAGGCACAGCAAATCAATAAATTTCGTGTCCAATAATTCGATCTCGATCCGCTAAAACCGATCCAGATCGATGTCAATTGCGAGCGATCGAATTTCCTTTACCAGCACGTTGAAAGACTCGGGCATCCCGGCTTCGATCTTGTGCTCACCTTTGACTATGCTCTCGTAAACCTTGGTACGACCATTCACGTCATCGGACTTCACAGTCAGCATCTCTTGCAGCGTATAAGCCGCGCCATATGCCTCGAGTGCCCATACCTCCATCTCACCAAAACGCTGGCCGCCAAACTGCGCCTTGCCGCCAAGCGGCTGTTGCGTAACCAGGCTGTAAGGTCCGGTCGAACGCGCGTGCATCTTGTCGTCAACCAGATGATGTAGTTTTAGGATATGCATATAGCCAACGGTGACCGTACGATCAAACGCATCACCGGTTCGGCCGTCGATCAACTGAATCTGACCCGAGCGCGGCAGTCCCGCAAGCTCTAGCATGTCTTTTATTTCCGCCTCGGTCGCGCCGTCGAATACTGGTGTTGCAAAGGGAACGCCCTTGCGCAGGTTATGCGCCAGCTCCATGATTTCCTGATCACTGAAAGAGTCCAACTCTTCCTTCTTGCCCGTCGAGTTGTAAATCTTCTCCAAAAATTTTCGCACCTTGACAATATTCTCCTGGGCATTGAGCATTTCGCCGATCTTGATTCCAAGACCTTTAGCTGCCCACCCAAGATGGGTTTCGAGAATCTGTCCAACGTTCATACGCGACGGCACACCAAGTGGATTCAGGACTACATCCATCGGGGTTCCATCGGCCATAAAAGGCATATCTTCGACCGGGACAATCTTGGAGATAACACCTTTGTTACCGTGGCGACCGGCCATCTTGTCACCCGGCTGTAGGCGGCGTTTAACCGCCACGTAAACCTTAACCATTTTTTGCACACCGGGCGGCAACTCGTCACCTTGTGTTAGTTTCTTTTTCTTCTCGTCGAAGAGTTTTTCGAACTCGGCGCGCTTCTGCGTCAAGCTGTCCTTGATCGCCTCCAATTGCAAAGCAACTTCGTCATTCGCGACACGCACGTCAAACCATTCGGAACGGCTGATCTCGTCCAAATAAGACTTGCTGATTTTTGCGCCTTTTGCGAGTTTCCTCGGACCGCCCTTGGCGATCTTGTTCAATAAAAGGCGTTCGATCCGCTCGGCGGCATCGTTCTCAACAATACGCATTTGATCGGCGAGATCGGTTTTAAAGTGCTTCAGCTCTTCGTCAATGATCTGTTGAGCACGCTTGTCACGCTCGATACCTTCACGTGTGAAAACCTGAACATCGATGACCGTACCCGACATTCCGGAAGGCACGCGCAGACTCGTGTCTTTCACATCCGAGGCCTTTTCACCGAAAATTGCCCTAAGTAATTTCTCTTCCGGCGTCAACTGCGTTTCGCCCTTCGGCGTAACCTTGCCAACCAGAACATCACCCGCCTCTACTTCCGCGCCAATGTAAATGATTCCGGAATCATCCAGACGCCCAAGCATGCGCTCGGACAGGTTCGAAATATCACGGGTGATCTCTTCCGGCCCGAGTTTTGTATCGCGGGCCACGACCGAAAGTTCTTCGATATGGATCGAGGTGTATCGGTCTTCCGCAACAATACGCTCGGAAATTAGGATCGAGTCTTCGAAGTTGTATCCATTCCACGGCATGAATGCAACCAGCAGATTTTGACCAAGCGCCAATTCACCGATGTCGGTAGACGCACCGTCGGCAATCACATCGTTGCGGCTAATCGATTCACCGACTCTCACAACGGGCCGCTGATTGATGTTAGTGTTTTGATTGGAACGGGTGTATTTGGTGAGGTTGTAGATATCCACGCCCACCTCACCCGCTTGCGTCTCCGCGTCATTGACGCGCACAACGATACGCGAGGCATCAACGTAGTCCACCGCGCCGCCGCGCCGCGCGCAAACAACGGTGCCCGAATCGAGTGCGACGGTGCGCTCGATACCGGTACCCACCAGCGACTTTTCAGCGCGCAAACAAGGAACTGCCTGGCGTTGCATGTTGGAGCCCATCAACGCACGGTTCGCATCATCGTGTTCCAGGAACGGAATGAGCGAAGCGGCAACCGATACGATCTGTGCCGGTGCGACGTCGATGTGGGTAATGCGATCCGGAGGCATCAAAGTGAATTCGTTCTTGTGACGGCAAGATACAAATTCATCGACAAATGCGCCTACTTTATCCAACTGCGCGTTCGCCTGGGCGATCACGTGATTGCTTTCCTCGATCGCGGACAAATATTCAATCTCTTTCGACACCTTGCCGTTCTTAATTTTGCGATACGGCGTTTCCAAAAAGCCGAATTCGTTGGTTCGTGCATACAACGCTAAAGAATTGATCAAACCGATGTTTGGTCCTTCCGGCGTTTCGATCGGACACACACGTCCATAATGGGTCGGATGCACATCGCGCACCTCAAAGCCCGCCCGCTCCCGGGTTAAGCCTCCGGGCCCTAATGCAGACACACGGCGCTTGTGCGTGATTTCCGAAAGCGGATTCGTTTGATCCATGAATTGCGACAATTGACTCGATCCAAAGAACTCTTTGATTGCGGCAGAAATCGGTTTCGCGTTGATCAAGTCATGAGGCATCAAATTATCAGATTCGGCTTGGGACAGGCGCTCCTTGACTGCCCGTTCGACGCGCACCAAGCCAGCGCGGAATTGGTTCTCCGCCAATTCGCCGACCGAGCGCACGCGACGATTGCCTAAGTGATCGATATCGTCGATTTCACCACGACCGTTGCGTAGCTCAACAAGGATCTTGATGACGGCAATGATATCTTCATTTGACAGCGTGCTGGCGCCGACGAGTTCGTTGCGCCCGACGCGGCGATTGAATTTCATGCGCCCTACTGCGGAGAGATCATATCGATCTTCGCTGAAGAATAATCCTCCAAATAGGGCTTTTACCGCCTCTTCAGTTGGCGGCTCTCCCGGTCGCATCATGCGATAGATCACGACTCGTGCGGCGGTCTGATCGGCACAATCATCAATACGCAGGGTCTGAGAAATATAGGGCCCTTGATCCAAATCATTGGTGTAGATTGTCTTGAATACGGTAACGCCGGCGTGAATCGATTTCGCTAGATTAGTCTCGGTGATTTCTTCATTAGCGGCCAACAGTATTTCGCCCGTTTCCTTGTCAATGACATTGTGGGCAACCACGCGGCCAAGGACGAAATCTTCCATGACTTCTAATTTCTTGAGTCCCGCTTGCTCCATTTCGCGAATGTGCTTGACGGTGATTCGCTTGTCCTTTTGGACAATAAGTTTGCCGGCTTTTGTCGCGATGTCAAACTTGGCAATTTCACCGCGCATGCGTTCCGGCACCACTTCGAACTCGATTCCCTTTTTGTTGAAATGAAAGGTATCGGTCATGAAAAAATCCGCCAGAATCTGCTCCGGCGTATAGCCCAATGCTTTCAACAATACGGTGACCGGCATCTTGCGGCGACGATCAACACGAAAATACAGATAGTCTTTCGGATCAAACTCGAAATCGAGCCAGGAACCACGGTACGGAATGATGCGAGCCGAGAACAGTAGTTTTCCGGATGAGTGGGTCTTACCGCGATCATGCTCGAAAAACACACCCGGACTACGGTGCAACTGGGAAACGATGACCCGCTCTGTCCCGTTGATAATGAACGAACCAGTCGAGGTCATCAGAGGAATTTCGCCCATGTAGACTTCTTGCTCTTTGACTTCCTTGATAGTTGGTTTGGACGCCTCTTTGTCCATAATGGTTAAACGCACTTTGGCGCGTAACGGCGAGGCATAGGTCAAACCGCGCTGCTGACATTCCAGCATGTCAAACGGCGGTGTACCAAGCACATAGTTCACATACTCCAGACGAGCGTTGCCACTGTGGCTGGCGATCGGAAATACGGATGTAAATGCGGATTGCAACCCTTTGTTGGCGCGGTCTAAAGCGGGAATCCCTGCCTGCAGAAATTCGGTGAATGAATCGAGCTGAGTAGCGAGAAGAAAAGGCACATCAAGTACGCTGGCGCGCTTGGCGAAGCTTTTGCGTATGCGTTTTTTCTCGGTAAATGAATAGCTCATGAAGGCTCCGTTTTAAGAATTAACCAACTCAGAAGCAAGATCTAAGATCTCGCCTGGCACGGGGTACAAAACTAAGATGACGAATTGAAGCTGACAGAATCGAACTTGCAATATTGCCTCTGCGAATTGACGACAAATCCCAAAGTACAGCTTAAAAACCAAAAACACGAACAGGCTGATACGTTTCGCATCAGCCTGTTGCTACAACTTTGGACGACTACTTAACTTCGGCAGTCGCGCCACCTTCTATCAATTGCTTGGCGACCGAATCTGCGTCGGCCTTGGAAACGCCTTCTTTGACGGCCTTCGGTGCACCATCAACGAGGTCTTTTGCTTCTTTCAAACCGAGGCCGGTGATTTGGCGCACGATCTTAATGGTGTTCACTTTGTTGTCGCCGGCACCGGTTAATATCACCGAGAATTCGGTCTGCTCTTCCACGGCGGCGGCCGCAGCGGCAGGCGCAGCGGCGGCGACGGCGGTCGCAGCGGCGGACACACCGAACTTTTCTTCCATCATTTTGATGAGTTCGGAAACTTCCAGCACAGACTTAGCGCCAATTGCGTCAAGGATTTCGGTATTAGATAAAGACATTACAAACTCCTGAATAAGTTAAATGATATTTGAAAATATTAAGCGGATTGCTTCTGATCGCGCACCGCAGCGAGCGTGCGCACAAATTTGGCCGGCACCTCGTTCAGTGTCTGGACAAACTTGGCGATCGGCGCTTGCATCGTGCCCATCAACTGCGCGATGAGTTGATCGCGGCTCGGCATATTGGCAAGATTCGTAATGTCTTTCGACGACATTACGTAATTGGCCAATGCTCCACCTTTCACCACGAACTTTTCGTTCGCTTTGGCGAAATCACTCAGCACTTTGGCGACCGCTACCGGATCATCCGACATGCCGTAAGCGAGCGGTCCAACCATCTGGTTGGTCAGCCCCGCGAACGGCGTCTCGGCAACGGCTCGTCTAGCCAGACTGTTTTTCAACACCCGCAGGTAGACGTTGGACGCTCGTGCTTTGGCGCGAAGCTGCGTCATACCGCCGACGGTAATGCCGCGATAATCCGCAAGCACGATAGCTTGCGCCGACTTCACCTTGACAGCGATTTCGGCAACTACCGCTTGCTTCTGTTCCAAACTAAGACTCAAGGTCTTTCTCCTTCAAAAATTAAGGAATCGAGCTCGCGCCCTACTTCCTTCGAATAGCGACCTTGCATTCAGGAGACCTCATTACAACTGTGCGACAGCTACAATTCGATACCATGTTTGCATGGGGTGCGCCATCTGCGTTGGTTTCGAATTACCGGCGCAAACAGAAGCACTAAAATATTGCCGACTTCTATTTTTGCTCGGGGAATTCAACGATTAAGCCCCTGTTAGAGACACCAACGGTCTTGGATAACCCGCCGCTCAGCCAAACAAGCGCTGAGTAGCAGCCCAAACTTCTTACGCCTGAGTTGTCGTCAGGCTCGCGTGATCGACCCGAATGCCCGCACCCATCGTGCTGGACAACGAGATTTTTCGTAAATAGATACCTTTGGACGTTGCTGGCTTCGCTTTGTTCACTGCGGCGATCAGAGCCGAGAGATTTTCTTGCAAGGCATCGACCGCGAATGAGGCGCGGCCGATCGTGCACTGGACAATACCCGCTTTGTCGGCGCGGTATTGAACTTGACCTGCCTTGGCGTTTTTTACCGCTTCCGCAATGTTCGGCGTGACCGTCCCCACCTTTGGGTTAGGCATCAATCCACGCGGACCAAGGATTTGACCCAACGGTCCAACAACGCGCATGGCATCCGGACTCGCGATCACGACGTCGAAATCCATGAAGCCGCCTTTAATTTTCTCAGCGAGATCGTCGAAACCTACAATATCAGCACCAGCATCCTGCGCCGCCTTGACGTTGGCGCCTTGCGTAAACACCGCGACGCGCATGGTTTTACCAGTGCCACGCGGCAACACCACTGATCCGCGCACGGATTGGTCGGATTTTTTGGCGTCGATGCCCAAATTGATAGCAACGTCGATGGACTCGTCGAACTTAGCGGTCGCCGTCTTTTTAGCCAACTCGATGGCATCGTTAATTGCGTAGGCCCTGTTGCGATCAACGGCTTTTTCCAAAGCCTGCAAACGTTTTGAAAGCTTGCTCATTTTACACCCTCCACTTCGATACCCATGCTGCGCGCGCTACCAGCGATTGTCCGCACCGCAGCGTCCAGATCGGCCGCCGTCAAATCGGGCATTTTAGTTTTGGCAATTTGTTCTGCTTGTTCGCGCGTGATTTTTCCGACTTTGTCGGTATGGGGTTTCGGGCTGCCCTTATCGATTTTTGCTGCCTTTTTGATGAGGATGGTCGCCGGCGGCGTCTTCATCACGAAGGTAAAACTCTTGTCCGCGTAAGCGGTAATCACCACGGGAATCGGCAAGCCCACTTCAACACCCTGAGTTTGGGCATTAAAGGATTTACAAAATTCCATGATATTGAGGCCGCGCTGGCCCAACGCAGGGCCGATCGGCGGACTTGGATTCGCCTTACCGGCCGGGACTTGAAGCTTAATATACCCGACGACTTTCTTTGCCATTTATGTAACTCCTATTTAAGTGGGTCATAACGAGACTGGCCGTCTCTGCCCTTCGATTGTGTGAAGAGTAAAAAGTGAAAGGTGAAAAGTAACGACTGCCCACTCTTCACGTTTCACTCTTCACATTTCACGCTCTACACTACGACTTCTCTACCTGCCCAAAATCCAATTCCACGGGTGTTGAACGACCAAAAATCATCACCGACACACG
>JANNMV010000344.1:0-2004 GCA_031398205.1 Pseudomonadota bacterium
GCGGGTGCGGCGGCGGCATCCCAAACGGTGAGCGACGGCGGCACCAGATACGGTGCGTTGGAGATCACCAACCCCAGATAGCTGAGCAGGAACAATCCTATCGCGCAGAAAAATGGCAGCGCATGGCGCGCCGTTTTGATGCCATGCCAACACCCCCACGCCAATGCCAGCGTCGCGAGCGGGATGGGGGCTAGATAGGCGAAGTTGGGCAGCACGAACCAGCGTTCGGCGATACGCGGAATAGCCAGCGGCGTCCAAATGCTTACGGCCAAGATGCACACGAGTAAGGCCACCAGCAGCGACGAGGCATAAACCCGCGCACGCTCACCTACAGCGCCCAGGGTTTTCATTTCCAACCAAGTCGCGCCGATTAACGCGTATCCGATTACCAGTGATAGGCCGCACAGGAAACCGAACGGCGTGAGCCAATCGAAGCTGCCGCCGGCGAATTCACCGTTGACGACGTTGATGCCTTGCATGATCCCGCCAAGTATCAGGCCTTGGCAAAAAGCGGCGATGATCGATCCGGCGGCGAAAGCGATGTCCCATTTTCTGTGCTGCGGCTTGGCCACCCAGCGGAACTCAAACGCGACACCGCGGAACACCAACGCCAGCAACATTACGATCACCGGTAAATACAGCGCCGGCATGATCACGGCATAGGCTTTGGGAAACGCCACCCACAACCCGACGCCACCGAGCACAAGCCAAGTTTCGTTGCCATCCCAGAACGGTGCGACGGAGTTCATCATCTGGTCGCGGTCTTGTTCTTTTTTGAATAGCGGAAAAAGAATGCCGATTCCGAGGTCGAAGCCATCTAGGATCACGTACAACGCCACTGCCATGCCGATGACCAACGCCCAGACGATGGGGATGGAATATTCCAGTGGGCTCATGGCGCTACAGCGCCTTTGGCTTCCCGCACAGCGTCAGTCGCGGCAGCAAGCGGTCGATTGGGAAGCGCGTTGACGGAAGCGGCGGAAACCCCTTTCGGGCCTTTCCTTATCATGCCGCGAATGTAGCGGACGCCGATGGAAAACACCACACAATAAACCAGCACAAAAAGCACCAGCGACGTGAGCACCATGCTCGCGGGAACCGGCGAAATCCCATCGGCAGTGCGCAGAATGCCAGTGGCGATCCAAGGTTGGCGGCCCGATTCCGTCACCAGCCAGCCAGCGAGGATGGCGATAAACCCAAGCGGCCAGGCATACGACACCGGCCGCAGATACCAACGCGCGGAAAACAATTTCCTGCGCCACCACAGCGCGGCGCCAATGAGGCCGATAGCGATCAACGTCAGTCCGATCCCAACCATCACGCGAAACGCGAAAAATACCGACGCGATCGGCGGCCGATCTTCAGGTTTGAAGTCTTTCAATCCTTTGAATAGACCATTTGGATCATGGGTAATGATGAGACTGGCGAGATTGGGAATCGCAATTTCGAAATCATTGCTCTCGGTAGCCTCGTTGGGCAGCGCAAACAACACTAACGGCGCCGGTTTATCGCTATCCCAATGCGCCTCCATCGCGGCGATCTTGGCGGGTTGATGCTGTGAGGTGTTAAGGCCGTGCATGTCACCGATCCATAGCTGCAGCGGCGCGAGAATTGCCACCATACCCAACCCCATGCGTAGCATGGTCTTGGCTTCTTGTTCAAAAATGTTGGCGAGTAAGTAGCGCGCACCAACGGCGAGCACCACCACCGACGTCGTCAGATAGCACGCGGTGAACATATGGGCAAAGCGATAAGGAAAACTTGGATTGAAGATGATGGCGAACCAGTCGAGCGGATAGGCAATGCCGTCGCGAATTTCATGGCCCGCCGGTGTATGCATCCAACTATTGGCGGCGAGAATCCAAAATGCCGATAGCGCAGTGCCAAGCGCCACCATGATCGACGAAAAGGCATGAACGGCTGGAGAAACTTTTTCGCGGCCGAATAACATGATGCCGAGGAACGTAGCTTCGAGGAAAAACGCCGTCAGTGTTTCGTAACCGA
>JANNMV010000349.1:0-2013 GCA_031398205.1 Pseudomonadota bacterium
CTTCGCCGCCATATTTCTTGGACAGCACCAGGGTGATGGCCGCCGTTAAGGTGGTCTTCCCATGATCCACATGCCCAATGGTCCCCACGTTTACGTGCGGCTTGGTCCGCTCAAATTTCCCTTTTGCCATTTCCTAGTCCTCGAGTGCAATATGAATCATTAAATATCGACAATTACACATTCTTTAAAATTACTGGTGCCCATGGCCCGGATTGAACGGGCGACCTCTCCCTTACCAAGGGAGTGCTCTGCCACTGAGCTACATGGGCATAAAACGATTATTTGGTTGCGATGCTGCGTTGCTCGACAGCTTGTGTGCATTAGCACACGGCGCAATCTCGCGCCTTGCCTCTCAACCAAATAATCGTTTTCTGACTTCATTGCCCTACTTCCTGGAGCGGGTGAAGGGAATCGAACCCTCGTCGTAAGCTTGGAAGGCTTCTGCTCTACCATTGAGCTACACCCGCATTGCTTCAACAAAAAATGCTTCAACGTCCCGACAACCACTTGATTAAATTGAATTCTGGTGGAGGAGGCTGGATTCGAACCAGCGTAGGCATAAGCCAACAGATTTACAGTCTGCCCCCTTTAGCCACTCGGGCACCCCTCCGAAACGATCCGAACGAAACGAAGCAGTTTAGCCGTGAAGTGCAAAGGTGTCAAATATCAAGAACTTGCTGTCCTGATCGTATACGCAATTGCCGTTGACTTTGCGAGCCCCGCGCCATATATTGTGTGTATATATCGAATTTGACGGATCATGGCCATGTCGACACTTGCAATTACCCAAGTTTACCTCGAAGCAACTCAGAAAAAAGCGCTTCAAGTGCGCGCCAAAGAGCGCGGAACAAAGGTAAGCGAAGAAATTCGCAACGCCATCAGCGCGTACCTGGAAGGCATCTCGCTCGAAGAATTGCAAATTCTTGACGCTGCGAGCAAGTACGCGAGCACCGAATTAGACGCAATGGGGCGCACCCTAAAAGCCACTAACGCAAAACTCGATCGCCTATTCGCTGATGTCGAAAAATTCCGCAACACGAAGCATCCATGAGCCTGGTCTCGGATATTCTCGATCGGCTTTCTGGCGTTGCAGTCGTTAAAGCCGAACTGGAACAAACCGCAAAACGTCTTGACCGACTTGCTGATTTGATGATGAACCATGAAACTCGAATTGCGCGAGTTGAAGGCGCGTTGGCAGCCACCGCGGGTATCGTACCTGGTGCGCATTCCACTACCAAGCGCTTACCCAAGCTCTCCAAATAACCAACCTGCATTGAAGCAGCGCCGCATGGCCCGAGGCCAGCCCCTATATTGCCTCCCAGCCATGCCTATGCCAGCAGGCAAGAAGGACGGACGTTCTAGGCCACCCTAACTTCAGTCTCCTGAAGGTCGCGCGAATACTTTCTCCAAGCCACAAACCCCAACACCATGAACACCGCCATGCCCAAAGCCAATCGCAGCGGAGAGTGGTAGAGCAACGGCACAACGAGCCCTGCGGAAAGCGTGCTGATCAGCGTTTGAATGAAAGCTTGCGCGGAAGAAACCAAGCCGCGCATGGTCGGAAATAAATCCAGCGCGAGCAGCGTGATGGTCGGCATCGCCAGCGCCATACCGAAGTTGTAAATCATGATCGGGATCACGCTCCATGGAATGCCAGGCTCGACGAATAGGCACACCAAAATGTTCAGCGCCACCGCCGCGAACATAAATTGGTAGGCGAGGGAAACGGTTTGTGCGGGAGTACGTTTTCCCGCTAGACGGCGCGATGCGTAGGAGCCGAGAATCATGCCCGTGACCGTCGGCACGAACAGCCAAGCGAAGCCTTGATTGCTGACCTTTAAATGTTCCAGCAAAAACACGGGCGCGGCCAGTACATAAAGGAAAAATCCGCCGAAATTGCAGCCGACCGTAAGCGCCAGCGGTAACAACGATTTGTGCGAAAACACGCGCTTGAAATTGCCCAGCACTTTCGCGGGCAGGAGGGATTGGCGCTTGGCGGGATCGAGGGTTTCC
>JANNMV010000350.1:0-1904 GCA_031398205.1 Pseudomonadota bacterium
GTTTTCGTTTTTGATGACCTACGAAAATATTCCGCAGGCCATGGCGCAATGGCTCCTCGACATGGGCCTCGGCGCCATGGGCTTTCTGCTGATGGTAAATCTGCTGTTGCTGCTCGCGGGCAACGTCATGGAGCCCTCCTCCATCGTGCTGATCCTGGCGCCGATTTTATTTCCGGTCGCGATGCAACTCGGCATCGACCCAATCCATTTCGGCATTCTCATCGTCGTCAACATGGAAGTCGGCATGTGTCACCCGCCGGTCGGGTTGAATCTCTATGTTGCCAGCGGCATTACGAAAATGGGTATCACTGAACTTACCGTCGCCGTATGGCCGTGGCTGTTGACGATGCTGGCGTTTTTGGTTGTCGTAACTTACTGGCCACCGCTGTCGTTGTGGTTGCCGCGGCAATTGGGGATGATGTAGATGAAGTGCCCTCCCCTTCAAGGGCGAGGAATCTGCCCGGAAAGTCGGTAGGGTGCATTCATGCACCGTTCAACACCCTTGGTGCATGAATGCACCCTACAAACCTCGCCACGAGCCAAGAGTAGCGTGGTTCTTCAGCGATACCACGCCAGAAGCCAATATCCACGCGCCCTCTGGCACGATTTATTTCAAACATCTAAACCAGATGATCAAGTAATTCGTGACTGAGATAAACTGTACCGATGCCCAGCGCGATCAGCACAATCTGCTGCGCCGTAGCCGCAAGTTCAGAACGGCGATGCAAGCCAGGAATCAGATCGGCAACGGCAACATAAATCATGCTCGCAGCAGCGAACGCGAGCAACGTCGGCACCATATCCTGCATCGACTGTAACGCGAAATAAGCCAAGATACCGCCGACCAACGTCGCCAGGCTCGCCATGATATTGAGCATGAACGCTTTGCCGCGGCTGTAGCCGGAATGCAGCAGCACCAAGAAATCGCCGACTTCTTGCGGAATCTCGTGAGCGATCATCGCAAACGCGGTTACCAAGCCAAGTTTTACATCGGTCATGAACGCGGCTGCGATCAACACGCCGTCGACAAAATTGTGGAACGTGTCACCAACGATGATCATCATTCCGCTGCGGCCGTGATCGTGGCCATCGTCCAAATGATGTTCGCCGTGGCCGAAATCGTGGGCGTGATTGTGGCGCCACAACACTAGTTTTTCCAGTATAAAAAAGAATAACAAACCGAGCATCACCGTCGTGGTCGCGGCGGGAATATCTTTGGCATGTTCAAAGGCGTGCGGCAAGGTTTCCAAAAACGCCGCGCCGAGCAACGCTCCCACCGCATAGCTCACCAACATCGGCATTAACGCCGGCCGCGCCGCGAAAGCGAATAGCGCGGCGCACAGCACCGACAGCACACCGCCGGCGAGGCTCATTGTGATAATCCAGGAAAGCGTGGACATTGAATAAAGAAAGATTTTAGTTGTTTCGGATTATACGGAGGATCGCCGGACACAGCGAACCCCCAATCCCTCCCACATCAAGCACTTGGCGCGCGCGATCGACGCGCCACCCGAGCGAGGTTGTTTTGAGCAGCCTGGTCGATCGGTTGGATCATCCCGCCTGCGCGGGATTGACCATGGTTGAGGTTGGGTAGATCAAGACATGAAGCGCTCCATCCACCCGCTGCGTATTTCTTCGGGCCGATTGCGTCGCTAACCCTTCGCGATGTCGCTGAAACTCTTCCCTTTAAACTCGGCAATCTTGGCCTGAACTTCCTGGCTGTATTTGTCCTTCATCGAACCGGCATCGGCGACCATGTTCGAGAATATTTCCTTTAACTGCGCAGTGTCGATTTTCCGGCCGCTGGCGTAGTATCGTTTCGCGACCTGGCCCAACGCATAGGTCACGGCGAACGACATACCGGAACTGGCCGCTTGGCGACCCATACCGCCGAAAATACCGCC
>JANNMV010000355.1:0-3124 GCA_031398205.1 Pseudomonadota bacterium
ATGCTCAAAATCATGATGGCGCCGAGCAAGGTTAGTTGTGTGAGCAAATAAGTGACCACGCGCCGGGAATCGGAGATAAACAAATCCAACACCAGGATCACACAAATCGCCGCGACCAGGAAAATCTCAGGGTAGGCAGGAACGAGATTGAGCGTCGTCATTTAGAATTTCTTCTGCGCGACATGACTGAGCAATTCCGTCACGGAGGCGTGCATCACATCGGTGAATGGCTTCGGATAAAGCCCCATGAACAACACGGCCACGGCCAGCAGCGCGAGAAAAACAAACTCGCGCCCGCCAATGTCTTTTAGTTTCGCCACATGATCGTTGGCAATGGGGCCAAATATCACGCGCTTGTACATCCACAAGGTATAGGCCGCACCGAAGATCAGCGTGGTGGCGGCAAGGAACGCGTACCAAAAATTCGCCTTGACCGCACCCAAGATCACCATAAACTCACCGACAAAACCGCTGGTGCCCGGCAAGCCGGAATTCGCCATGGCGAACAACATGAAAAACGACGCGAAGATCGGCATGGTGTTCACTACGCCGCCATAGTCGGCGATCTGGCGCGAGTGTACGCGGTCGTACATCACGCCGACGCACAAGAACATGGCGGCGGAAATGAAGCCGTGGGAAATCATCTGCACCAACGCACCTTCGACACCGAGCACGTTGAAAATAAATATGCCCAGCGTAACAAAACCCATGTGGGCAATCGACGAATAGGCAATGAGTTTTTTCATGTCCGCTTGCACCAGCGCCACCAGGCCGATATACACCACGGCGATTAGCGATAGCGCGATCACATAAGGCGCGGCGACGTGGCTCGCGTCCGGAACGATGGGCAAACTAAATCGCAGGAAACCGTAGGCGCCAAGCTTCAAGGTAATCGCCGCCAAGATCACCGAGCCGCCGGTCGGCGCCTCGACGTGGGCGTCGGGCAACCACGTGTGCACCGGCCACATGGGCACTTTCACCGCAAACGACAAAAAGAAGGCGATGAAGATCAGCAACTGCGGTTGCAGCGCCAGCATGGTCTTATGGAATTTCAGAATTTCAAAACTCTGACCGGCTTGGAAATATAAATAGATGAACGCCGCTAGCATCAACAACGAGCCGAGCAAAGTGTAGAGGAAAAACTTGATCGCCGCGTAGATTCGGTTCGGCCCGCCCCAGATGCCGATGATGAGGTACATCGGGATCAGCGTCGCCTCGAAAAATACGTAGAACAAAATCGCATCGAGGGCAACGAAGGAACCGTTGATCAAGCCCGACATGATCAAGAACGCGGCTAGATATTGCGCAACCTTTTTTTCCACTACGACCCAAGCCGCGATCACGACCAAAATCGTCATGAAGCTATTCAGCAACACGAACCAAACGGAAATGCCGTCGACGCCGAGGTGATAGTTGATGTTAAGGCCGCGAATCCACGGCGCCATCTCTTCAAACTGCATTGCACCGGTATCAAGTCTGAAATGCTGATACAACGGAAGTGTGACCAAAAAGCCGGCAATGGCGCCAACCAGCGCAATCCATTTTGCCGCCTCGGTGTTGCGCTTGGCGCCGACCGCAAGAACCATGACACCCACCACGATCGGCAACCAAATGGACCAGCTCAAATAGGGAAACGCGTGCGGCATTCTTATTAGTGCTTAAGGTAGTGAAACCAAAACAAAGTGAGAAATCCAAACACGCCGATAATCATCGTAAAGGCATAGTGATAAATGAATCCGGTCTGGTAGCGGCGCACCCAGCTCGCGATCCAGCCTACAAATTTTGCGCTGCCGTTGACGATGCCGTCGATAATACGAACGTCGCCGACCCACCATAAGCCGCGCCCTACACCACGCGCGCCACCGGCAAAAAACCAGTCGTTAAACATGTCGAAACCATATTTGTTTTCTAACATGCGATGAACCGGACTAAACGTGGATTTAATCTTCTCGGGAATATCGGGCCGCTTGAGATAGAAAAACCACGCCAGCAAGACTCCGGCGAGCGCAAGCCAAAGGGGCATCGTGGTAAGCGAATGCATCGCCATCGCGACGGGACCATGAAACTCCTTGGCCATTTCTGCCATGGCTTTGTGTTCCGGGCCAATTTTAATCGCCTCGCCAAAAAATCCACCGAACTCCAACGGCGTGATGGCAAAAAAACCGATGACCAATGACGGAATTGCCAAGGCGATCAGTGGCAAAGTCACTACCCACGGCGACTCGCGGGGCGTTCCAGCGTGGCCGTGATGATGGTCTCCATGATGGCCATGGCCGAAGCGTTCCTTGCCGTGGAACACCAGGAAATACATGCGGAAAGAATAAAAGGCCGTGACAAACACACCGGCCAACACGGCGAAATGGGCGAAGCCGGCGCCAGGCAGATCGGAAAACGCGACCGCCTCGATGATGCTTTCCTTCGAGTAAAAGCCCGAAAGAAACGGCGTACCGATCAGCGCGAGGGATCCGACCAGCGACGTGATCCACGTGATCTTCATATATTTTCGCAGGCCGCCCATGTTGCGAATGTCTTGATCGTGGTGCATGCCCATGATCACCGAACCGGCAGCCAAAAATAGCAACGCTTTGAAAAACGCATGGGTCATCAAATGGAAGATCGCCACTTGATAAGCCGACGCGCCAAGGGCAACGGTCATGTAGCCGAGTTGCGATAACGTCGAATAGGCAACGACGCGCTTAATGTCGTTCTGCACCATACCGAGGAAACCCATGAATAGCGCGGTGATCGCGCCGATTACCAACATAAACGACAACGCCGTATCGGACATCTCGAACAGCGGCGACATGCGCGCGACCATGAATATGCCGGCGGTCACCATGGTCGCCGCATGGATCAACGCTGAGATCGGCGTCGGACCCTCCATGGAATCCGGCAACCACACATGCAGCGGAAATTGCGCCGACTTACCCATGGCGCCGATGAACAGCAAAATGCAAATCACCGTCATCACCATCCACGGCACACCCGGAAACAGCTCGATGGTTTTTTCGGCCATTTCCGGTGCGCGGATAAAAACTTCCGCGTAATCCATCGAGCCGAAATACGCCAGCACCAGCCCGATGCCGAGAATGAATCCAAAATCGCCGACGCGATTCACGAGGAA
>JANNMV010000358.1:0-11006 GCA_031398205.1 Pseudomonadota bacterium
ATCAAGTAAGGCAAATAGGCAAAGGAAGGCTGGTGCGCCGAATCCGGCGCAAACGGTGTTTTGCAGCGCCCCGCACAAGACGGAAACCATTCCGACTTTCCCGTCCGCTTGTTAACCGCGTCGGCCTGATTGCCCAGCAAGGTCATGTAAGGATAGTCGTCGAGCGTTGCCGGGAGATCGGTTTTTTGATCGCGATAATGAATCGGCCAACTACCGGAAAGATCACCCATTGCAAGGGTTGCCGACCAAGCAGCCGCGTCCTGCGACAGAATCTGCGCCGCCGCCCAATCCGGCAATGGTCCAACTTCCGGGCGGCCACCGGTTGTCCTCATGCCAGGCATCGCCAACCCCTTACCCATCGGCTCGAAATCAGGGGAAGCCAGTTTCTTTGCATAGCGATCGAGGGTCTGTTTTGCCACGCGTACGCGCAGATCGTAGGTCGGGATCGCTCGGGTTTCAATCAAGTAACGCGCATCGTGGCCCACATGCACCTTGGGTTCGGCGCCCCACCAAAACACCTTGCGCCAACGGCTCAAGTGATAATGCAACAAGCCAGACTTGGTGTAGACGGTTTTCGTGCCGAGCGCCACGCTGACATCGTAGTTGTAATCGCGCGGCGCGGGCGCATAGGCCCAGCCGTTTTCCAGCGCAATATCGAACCGAGCCGCGCCATTTCGATAGACGCGCAGACTGCCCTTAAGCGCAAGGTGGGGGTGAGCGTTGCCGGCCTCATCCTTAAACCTGCTGGCGAAGCACCACTCGGAAACGAGCGGGCCGGCTAGCCAAGCCGTAAAACTTTTTTCCTTGAATATTTCTTGCATCGACACGGAATATTGCTTGCCCTCAATGACCAGCAAAACCTTGGCGGCTAATTCGCGCGGCGGCTTGGCGCTCTGTGACGGCACGGAAGCGTCCGGTCGCGCCGCGGTCCGGATGAGATCGATTGATATCGGCTTTTTCCCATCGAAGCGCGGCACGAGTGTCGTAATAACCCCATGTCGCAGCGAACCGTCGGCGTGGGCTACCTTCGCATCGATCTGTAATGGCAACGCTTCGCCGGATGCGAGCACCGCCTTCAGCGCCGAGTCTTTCGGCACGTCGCCGAGCTTGAACACTTGGCCGAAAGTAACCGGCGTTTCGTTCATGTCAACACGGCTAAGACTATGCAGCGTGATGGTTGTCAGTTTGGCGCGACTAACTATCGGCTCTGCATCCTGCGCCGCGGCGGTTAACGCGATGCAGACGATACAGGACCAAGACCACCGCGTCGCCGCGCGCATCCCGCCCCGGTGCGCAAACGTTCGCCTGCAGTCGTACTGAGCCGACTCAGCGCAGCGATTTTTCATCGCCGTCGTCCGCGTAGATCAGAATCGCCAACATGCGAATGGGAAGCTTAATCAACTGCGCCGGCCCGTGCGGAACACCGCCCTTAAAAGTCAGTGAATCGCCGGGCGACATCACATAGGTATGCTGGCCGTGGCGATACTTCATTTTTCCTTCCAGCAAATAAATGAACTCGGTACCGGGATGTTCGAACGCCGGAAACACTTCGCTGACATCGGTAATAGTCACTAAAAATGGCTCGAACAACTTCTTCGGACCTTGATCGTAAGCGAGTAAATGATAGGTGTGGCCTTTTTTCGTGCCGCGTCGGACGACTTCCATGCCCTCGCCTTTTTTCACGTGCTGCGCGCCGCCGGATGGAACATTGAAGTTACGGAACAGACTTGATAAGGTGATGCCAAGTGCGTTGGCGATATTGCACAGGGTGTCGAGGCTGGTCGAAGTTTGTCCGTTCTCAATTTTCGACAGCATGCCGCGGCTGATTTCCGCACTTTCCGCGACATTCGCAATGGTTAAATTATGGCGCAAGCGTAGTTCGCGGATTGCGTTACCGAGATATTGATCGAGTGTTCGACCGCTCGAATCCCGTGCGCCCGCAGATCGAGATGTCGCCATGGCGTCTCCTGATTGGCCGTGGAAAAAGTATAACAGCATGAATAATGTCGGCGCTGTTCCCGCTGCCCAATGCACTGGACGTCCACCGCATTTCGGCAATTTAATCACGGTATCGGCCCGCCTTCTAAATCGCCGCAGCGGAATTACTGCTGGCTTGCAGCCCGGCTTTCACCGCCAGGCCGTTTTTGGCGCCGTTGAAGGCGGAGCCTAAGCCGGCGCTAAGGCCAGCGTTACATTTCTCCGCCTAACTCCGCCGAAACTTGATTATAACGAATGCTTGGAACGGCAAGCGGGGTGCGGCGTTTCGAGCATACAATGCCAGGAGCCAAGTAGGGTGCGGCTCGTGGCGTGGCGTGACCAAAAAAATATCGCGTATCGTATACGGATTGGTATTGAATGTCGTTTTGCAAGACCTGGTACGGACGTTTGGTACCGACGTTCAAGACCTGGTACCGACGTTCGCGTTCGTGCACGCCCGCGCGTGCGTGGAGAGCGACTTCCGACGCAGCCGCCCGCTTCAGCGACGCTCCGCATGCGAGTCCGACGATAACTTAGGCACTTGCCGCTGGCGAGACGAATTAACCCCAACCATCAACGTTGGAAAAGGAAACAGGCGACTTCTTATAATCAATTACTAACGCCCCCCTACCTGTAGAGCCGCGCCAATGCTAGGGGGTCAAACGTCACTTTCTGAACCATTTGCACGCCACCCGCCAAATGCGCCGCCACTGGAACGTCTGCTTTTCAAGAAGGTCGACAGACGGCTACGGGTCGTTTGAAACATTTGAGTTTCCCGATAGCAGTCGGACACTGTATGTGAGACAAGATCGAAACTTCAGCAGCTAATGAAATTCTCTGTCGCCGCAACCCCTGCGCAGGTGCAGGCTGTACCGGAGGCTGCCAGCAAGCCGTAGAACAAAGCGTTTGCGCTTGAGGCCTTCAGTGCCGCTGCGGTGCGGCGTGCGCCTGCGCCAAAGCGAATCCGAAGGACTAGGCTCGGTTCCCTGCCCTTACCTCGACACGCTGATTGATTCGTTGTAGCCGGGGCGGCGGTGCTGTGCGATAAATCGTGCCTACTGAGGTTGCTCGGATCTGCTAGCGGGGTCAAAATCGGCGCATCACAGTAATACTGGGAGACTTCCTATGAAAGCAATGGTGTATGAAAGATATGGATCGCCCGATGTTCTCGAATTGAGGGACCTCGCAAAGCCCGCGCCTAAGGACAATGAAATCCTCATAAGAACACATGTGACGACGGTAACATCAGGGGATTGCAGGGTGCGAAGTCTCAATGTCCCCGCCGGCTTCGGGCTCATCATGCGTTTGGTATTCGGCGTCTCAAGACCAAAGCAGCCCATACTAGGGACCGAGCTGGCCGGGGTAGTTGAATCGGTCGGCAAAGATGTAACGAAATTCAAAGTCGACGACGCAGTTTTCGCGTTCAGCGACGCCGCGATGGGTTGTTATGCGGAGTACAGATGCATGTCGCAAGATGGAGCGGTGGCGCTAAAACCACCCAATCTGACCTACGCTGAAGCCGCTGCACTTTCTTTTGGCGGAACAACGGCGTTGGATTTTTTAAGACGAGGAAAACTTCAGAGCGGCGAAAGAGTACTCATCAATGGCGCTTCCGGCGGGGTCGGCAGCGCTTCGGTGCAGCTTTCCAAGCACTTCGGGGCACACGTGACCGGGGTGTGCAGTACCGCGAACATGGAGTGGGTAAAAAGCTTGGGGGCTAATCACGTAATCGACTACACCCAAGAAGACTTCACGCAGAACGGTGAAACTTATGACGTCATTGTTGATACGGTCGGCACGGCGCGGTTTCTTCGTAGCAAAGATTCGCTAAAGGAAGGAGGACGCCTTCTTATGGTTCTAGCGGGGCTGCCCGACATGCTTCAAATTCCATGGGTATCGATGACGAGCAGCAAGAAAATCATCGCCGGGCCAGCCACCGTGCGGGCAGAGGATTTGCGTTTCCTCGCGGAGCTGGCCGAGGCGGGAAAATTCAAACCGGTCATTGATCGGCGCTATCCGTTTGACCAGATCGCCGCGGCACACCGCTACGTAGACACCGGACGCAAGAAGGGAAATGTCGTCATAGACGTCGCCTTGGAAAATGCAAACTAAAGCACGCTAAGCCGGTTGCGGCGCTCGTAGCGGTCTGAATTTTCCGCGCCGATCTTGGCGCTGTTGCGCCGGCGGTAATCGCCGGTCAAGTCAATCGCGTTGGTTTCTCCGAAATTCAGTAATGATGCGCGCGAACGCGCGGCGGTAGCCTGCTCCATGATTCCGATAATCACATGCCTGTAGCGCAATTCGATGCCGCGGTCCGAGCGACGGATCGGTTGTTCTTCGCGCTCTTGCCGGACGCGGACGCGGCTGCGCACATCGCCCAATGTTCTCAGAGTCTGCGCAGCCAGCTCGGGCTGACCGGCCGACCCATCGCGACGGAGCGTTTGCATATCACGTTACATTTTGTGAGCGACTCGGTGGGTCTGTCACCCGGCGTGGTCGCAGCCCTGAGCGCAGCAGTGGCACGCATCGCGGTGCCGCCATTCGATATAACGTTGGATCGCGCGAAGAGTTTTTGCCGGAAACCGCGTAATCGGCCGTTTGTGTTAATTCCAGATAAAGATATTCCCGCTCTCAATGTGCTGCAACAGGCTCTTACTTCCGCGATGGCTCAAGCTCAGTTAGGGAGGCAGGCGGCGTCGCACTTTACGCCGCACCTGACATTGCTTTACGACGATCGCTGCGTCACGGTACGCGCCATCGACACCCTCGCCTGGACTGCGCGCGAGTTTGTGCTGGTGCATAGTCTGATCGGTCGTGCCCGCCACGTCGTGCTGGCGCGCTGGCCGCTACGCGCCTAGCGCAGCGCTGATTGATTCCGATTTCGTCGCCAAAAAGCGCGTAGCTGGCGACTAGTATCTTCAATCGATTCTGGAGTGGGGATCCTTGCTGCGTCGCCACCACTGTCCTATCGCGCTGTCCAACTTTTTTCCTAGGGAGCTCCATCCAGGCACGCTCAATTCAACATGTCATTCGGCAGTCTGACTATTGACACCTTCCGAACTTGAAGCGTAAAGTGAGAAATAGGAAACAATAGTTCGCCATATGAACTAGCCAGATTTCCCCGCATTGGGCGCGCACAATGCGCTCGCTCAAAATAATGATTGAGGAGGAGCAATGACAGATCAATCACTACGTTCCCGAATCGACGCCATGCTATCGCGCGATCGCGCCATGGCCTGGATTTTTGTGGTGCTGTTGTGGATCACCATCGGCTTTGTCTATTTCGCTATCGACCCATTCATCACCGACGCTACTCTGCGCGCTGTTTTGATCATCGGCGCGCTGCTGATCCTGATCTTCAACACGGCGTCGATGTTGGCAATGATTAAACACTTTCAAGCTGATCGGGATCACATCTATGGTCTGGACATTAAACATCTAGACGAAAATCGGCGCCGTTAAACTCGACTACTTCGGAGGAGAAAAAGCCATGGCGTACAAACCACCGCAACAAAGCGGGATGGGACAAGTGGTCGACAGCTTGTTGATTTTGGTCGTGCTGTTTATTTGCCTGCTGGTGCCGTTTCGCTGGGATGCCATCGTAGCCGCATTGGCGCCCGCCCCGGCCGCCGAGACCGTAGCAGCCGAAGTGGCGAAGGCGCCGGATGCCACCTGGGAAAGCTTAAAGCAAACGCCGGTACAGGCGCAACAATGGGAGAAGCTCGGAAAAAAACCCGCTGACGCCAAGCCCTTGATCGACGCGAAATTCGATTTCGATGCGGATCTGCGTTCATGGAAACTACCGCTGACCATCATCGTCATCATTGCCTATTTCATCTTTCTGCTGCGCACGTCGGATCGGGAGTATCGCCAGGTGATCGACGAACGCTTCGGTGACTCGCAACAATAAGACAAGGAACAGACCATGGATCTTTGGACGTTAATCAGCTATGCCGCATGGGCCGTGTCGATCGCGTTATTCGTTTGGATGGTGATCGACTCGTTCAGTGTCAGCAAGGAATTCAGTGAGGATTTCCTGATGAGCTCTCGCGAGGGCGAGGAATAAAGCGGACATTATTTTAAAAATTCAGGAGTACCTATGGCGAATTCGACAACGACCGTAAGTGGGCAGCAGCGCATAAGTCTTAGAAAAGTTTTAGGGCCCATTCATATCTGGGCGCTGGGCGTTGGAATCGTGCTGGTCGGCGAATTCACCGGTTGGAATTTTTCCATGGCCAAGGGCGGCGCGTGGGGCGCATTGATCGCCTGCTGGTTCATTGGCCTGCTGTATACCTGCGTCGCGATGATCGACTCGGAAGTGACTTCGACGGTCGCGGCCGCGGGCGGCCAATACACCCAGGCGAAACATATAATCGGTCCCCTCATGGCGTTTAACGTAGGCTTGTATCTGGTGATGGCCTACACCATGTTGGAGGCGAGTAACGCCATCGTCGTCGGCGACCTGCTAAAGCAATTAGCGGGGGATATGGGCTCTGCGGACATCAGTACGCGGCCGTTCATTGTGCTAACCATCGTGCTGCTGGCGTGGCTCAATTATCGCGGCGTGTATGCGACGTTGAACATCAACTTCGTCATCACCGCAATCGCCTTCATTTCCATCATCATTCTATTTTTCAGCGTAGCGCCGTTCTCGCCAGGTAAAGTATTGCTGCACAAAGATCTACTGACCGACCTGCCCTACGGCTGGATCGGCGCGCTCGGCGCGTTGCAGTTCGGCATGTGGTACTACCTCGGCATCGAAGGCACCTGCCAAGCGGCGGAAGAAGTCCGCTCCGCCGGCCGCTCAATTCCGCTTGGCACCATGAGCGGCATGATCACTTTGTTGATCGCCGCGGCGCTGACTTGGTATATCGCGGCGGGTTTAATGCCCTGGCAGTATCTCGGCCAAGCGTACACGCCGCTGTACGACGCCGCCAAGCTTGCCGGCGGTGGCGGGTTGCAGGCGATCATGTTCATCGGCACCTTGTTCGCCGCCCTTGCCTCGGCGAACGGATGCATCAACGATGCCTCCCGCGCCTGGTTCTCCATGGGCCGCGATCGCTACATGCCGGAATGGTTCGGCGCGGTGCATCCACGTTACCGCACGCCCTATCGCGCGATTTTGTTTCTGGTTCCGATCGCCGTGGTGTTCGCGCTGGTGTTCGTCACGGCGCTGGATCTGGTGATCGGCTTCTCGATCCTATCGGGCTTGTTGAGTTACACCTTCATGTCGATCAACATGATCCGCTTCCGCAAACTTTGGCCTTTGGGCTCCATCAGCCGCGGATACGTACATCCATTTCACCCCATCACCGCCATCGTGCTCTTGGTTCTGTGCGTCGCGGTCTACTTCGCGACCTATCTCGGCTACACCAAAATGTTGCTGTCGATCATGGTGTTCTATATCCTCGCCTCGCTGTGGTTTGCCTACCATCGCTACCAATACGTGAAGCGCGGCGATCAGTTCACCATGGCGTGGCCGCGACCCAAGGGTTACTAACGCTGCGCCGCTTAATGCTCGACGGCTGGCCGCGCGCCGGCCGTTTTTTATTTTGTCCATGGGCCCACTACACATAGCCATTATCGTTGCGAGCCTGGCGTTGCTGGCGTTGATTTGGCAGCGCGATCGGGCGCGCACCTCGCGCCAACGTGCGCGCATGTTCGATCTTTGCATACCACTACTGATCGAGCCGCAACTCACCGAGCGGCGCGGCGATTTTCCCTTGCTAACCGGGCGCTACCGTGCAGAAAAGTTCACGCTGGAAGCCTTTCCCGATACCCTCGGCTACCGCAAAATTCCGTCGCTGTGGATGCAAGTTACCGCCGAGACAAAGTTGCCCGTCAGCGGCACTATCGACATCCTCGCGCGCGCGCAGAATATCGAGTTTTTTTCGCCTTCCGATGAATTGGATGTCGCCCTGCCCATTCCCGCCAGTTGGCCGCAACCCATGCAATTTCGCGCCAACACGCAGAACCACGGACTCGACATCGCGTGCATCGAAATGCCTGTCGCGAAGCTGTTTTCCGACCCTCGCATCAAAGAATTACTCATCACCGAGCGCGGTCTTCGGGTGGTATACCAATTGTCACAAGCGGAAAGAAGCCGCTACTTAGTTTTCCGCATGGCGGAATTCGAAGAGATGACGGTGAATCCTGACTTTCTGCGCGAGTTGATGGACGAAATGCACAATTTGCGCGATAACATTGGCCCGCGATCGTGAACGAAAAAAACGCGACGCGTCCCCCGCTTCATCCTTGGCTGGTCTTCGCTGTCGCCGCCTTATTGCCTGGCGTGGGCCAAGTGCTCAACCAAACGCCGCGGCGCGGATTGGTGATGGTGTTTTTCCTGATCTTTTTCGCCATGACAAGCTATCAACTCACCACGCCGGAACACACCTGGCTTGCGCGCCACGCCGGTGGCGTCTTTATGTATGGCTTCCTGCTGATCGATGCCTATCGCTTCGCTAAAATAAGACACACGTTCTTTTATCGAAACCTGCCCGATCCGGCGCGCGATAACCATCTTACCTAGCACCACACCGCCAGCAGCCGCTCCTAGCTTGCCTCACAGCACATGATGCCCGGAGAGGCGCATAGGTATTGCCTCTCCAGCATGCCATTTTTACGCAACCACTGCTCCTCTACATTAAGCATCGATAAAATGCGCGATGGAATTGGCGTAGTAGCCGAGCAATGAAAGTTCGTTCTGAGTGGCGTTGAAAAGCCCATCACGCTCGCTGACCAGATCGCGCAGAACTAACATGCGTAGGCCCACGGTGATGGCATAGTCGTGATTTTGCCGCGGTACGTAAAGGTGCGCGCCCTGCCCCTCCAGTCGCGTCATCAAGCTATAGGCGGCGAATTTGAGTTCCAGTTCGCTGAATGATTTATCCGGATTTAACGCGAACACGCAGGCTACCAAGGCGACCGGCGTGACCGGAATGACGCGGCCGATTTCGCCCATTAGCCGTCGCCCGAGCTGCTCGACTTCGGCGTGACGCTGCGTTTCATGCAGCGCGCGAAAATCGATTTTCCGTTCGCTCACATAACGCCGCATCGACAGCGGCGCGCCGAAGTTGACACACGCGTAACCGAAGCGATACCAACGACCTGCGATCATCCGCCATACATTCTTCAGAAGAAATTTGAACGCCGTAACCACAGCGTACAAAACACCGCGCGCTGCAGCGTGGTCGTTTTGATTGAGCATCAGCGTACGGTCTTCCAGCACGCGATCATAATTGACACCCACCGGCACGAACACCAGATCGCGTTCGCTATTCGGATCGAAATTTTTCACCATGTAGTCGATCAGCCCGAGCTTCGGCATGCGTAATTTACCGTCGATGGTCAACCCGCCCTCAGGGAATACCGCCTGGCACACGCCGGCCTCGGTTGCCATCTGCACATAGCGCTGCAACACCGCGCGATACAGCGCGTCCTTCGAGTTACGCCGCACAAAGTAGGCGCCGAGCGATCGCAACAAGGCTTGCAACGGCCAGGTTTGCGCCCATTCGCCAACGGCATAGGACAGCGCCGTGCGCTCGGCCGCGAGAAAGGCAACCAGAATATAATCCATGTTGCTGCGATGGTTCATCACAAAGACAACGCTGGATTTTGGATTCACTGAAGCAAGAGACTGGCTGTCGGCGTAACCCAGCCGCACGCGGTAAAGAAATTTTGCGAACCCTTTGGCGCAGCGATAGCCCAAGCGAAAATAAACATAGGCGTTGAACGAAGGAACGATTTCGCGCGCATAACGATCGATTTTCCGGTTTGCTTCTTCTTCACCCGCGTTAGTTTCTTTGCGCCAGATCTGTCCCGCTTGCCGCACTGCGGGATCGTGGAAAAGCCGATCGATGACGACTTCGCGGCGCGTGAGCTTGAACGATGGAATTTCGATCTTCAGCCGCGTGTTAATTTCTTGAATAACTTCGTTGACGCGGCGGCGAAAAAACCAACGTAGGCTAGGCGTGAGAAAATGTTCGATAAACGCCCACAACGCTAGCGCGGCGACGATTAGCAGCAACCAAAATGGAACGGCCACGGCGTGGGTCATAGATCAGGTTCCTTGGATTTCTTTATCATAACAGCCAACAAACGGTTTGGAGAACGCGATGAAAATAGTAGTGATGGGCAGCGGTGGTGTCGGCGGATATTTTGGCGCGCGCTTGGCTGCGAACGGCGCCGATGTGACTTTCATTGCGCGCGGCGAACATCTTGCGGCAATGCGGCGCGATGGATTGAAAGTTCTGAGCGCGAACGGTGACTTGACCGTCAAGCCCGTGAAGGCGACGGACGATCCCGCAAGTGTCGGCCATGCGGATCTAGTGATGATCGCGGTGAAACTATGGAGCACAGACGATGCGGCGCGTACCATTGCGCCAATGATGGGGCCGAACAGTGCCGTCGTTTCCTGGCAAAACGGCGTCGTTGCCGAAGACATTTTAATTAAACTTTACGGCAAAGAGCGAGTCATTGGCGGTGTCTCGAACATCGCCGCGCTGATCGAAGCGCCTGGGGTGATCCGCCACAACGGTACGATGGCGCGATTGATTTTCGCGGAGTTGGATGGCAAGCCTTCCAAGCGTATCGACGCGTTTGCAGCACTATGCAAACAAGCTAATATCGATCACGTTGTCAGTGACGACATTAATAGGGCAATCTGGCAAAAGTTTATCTTCCTCGCGAGCTTTAGCGGTGTGACCTGCGCGACACGCCTCTCGATTGGACCGATACGAATGGATCCCGAAACGCGCGCCATGCTCAAAGCGGCGCTAGCGGAAGTCGTCGCCATCGGACGCGCAAAAGGCGTTAGTCTGCCGGACGAACAAGTCGAGCAATCGTTAACATGGGCGGACAATTTGCCGCCAACCATGGTCGCCTCGATGCTCGGCGATCTGAATCGCGGTAATCGCTTGGAGTTGCCTTGGCTGAGCGGCAATGTGGTCAAGCTTGGTGAAGAACTGGGCGTTGCGACGCCGGTTCACAAGTTTATCTATACCGTGCTGAAATTACATGTGGAGGGC
>JANNMV010000423.1:0-4424 GCA_031398205.1 Pseudomonadota bacterium
ATGGGTTGCATGAATACGAGATTATCGACCCGGTCGCTGTGGCGCTCGGAGAGAAGCTGCGCGATGCAGGCTATCGAGTGGCTTTCACGCGCAATCCGGGGCCGACTATCTGCCGGACGATTTGCTAGCGAATTTTCAAAAAGAAACCGGCATCAAAGTCCGTTACGACACCTTCGACACCAACGAAGTGGTACACGCCAAGCTGATCGCCGGGCGTACTGGTTATGACATCATCGTCCCGTCGGCGAACTGGGCGGCGCTGCACATCCAGGCGGGGCTGTTACGCAAGCTCGACAAATCCAAGCTGCCGAACCTGAAGAATACCGACCCCATCATGGCCGGTTTGCTCGCCAAAGTGGATCCCGGCAACCAGTATCTGGTCAACTGGGCGTGGGGCTTTATTACCTTGGGCATTAACACCGACAAGGTCAAGGCCGCGCTGGGTTCAATGCCCATGCCCGACAATGCCTGGGCGTTGATTTTCGATCCGAAATACGCCAGCAAACTCAAATCCTGCGGCATCAGCATGCTCGATTCCGCCACCGACATCATCCCGGCGGCGCTGCATTATTTGGGAAAACCGGCCTACAGCACCAACCCCGGCGATTACACCGAAGCGGCTAAAGTGATGCGCACGATTCGCCCCAACATCAAAATATTTAGCTCCGGCATCAACGATTTGGCCAGCGGCGGGTTATGCATGGCATTGGGTTATTCCGGCGACATGAACATCGCGGCAAGGCGTGCCGCCGAAGGCAAGACCGGGCAGAAAATCGAGACCTTGGTGCCGTCCACCGGCGGCTTGTTGTTTTACGACAACATGGCGATCCCGGTCGATGCTGAGCATCCGAACAACGCGCATATTTTCATAAACTACATTTTGCGTCCCGAAGTCGCCGCCAGCATCTCTAACAAGATGAGCTATGCGACCATGAATGCGGCGTCGGCTAAGTTCGTCAACAAGGAAATCCTTGAGAATAAATCGATTTTCCTGACCGACGAAGCGAAAAAGCGCATGGTGGCATCCGGCGTAACGAACAACGATATGCGCCGCATCATGACTCGCGCCTTCACGCAATTCAAGACCGGCTTGTAACGATCCACGAGAAGTGAAATACCCCGGCGTCCACCGGTGCCTGGGCTCGATCAATCTAGGGGCAGATCGATGATCAACACGCCGCATGAAAAATCGTCTGGCAGCGACGACGCTTTTTTGCGCATTGAAAATTTGACGAAGGAGTATGGCGCGGTCGCTGCCGTCGATCGCGTTTCGCTCACCATCGCCAAAGGCGAGTTGTTTGCGTTGTTGGGCAGTTCCGGTTGTGGCAAGTCCACATTGCTTCGCATGCTTGCCGGATTCGAAGTGCCGACCTCCGGCAAAATCTTCCTCGACGGTAAGGACATCACCGATCTGCCGCCCTACGAGCGGCCGATTAACATGATGTTCCAGTCCTACGCGCTGTTTCCGCACATGAGTGTATGGGAGAACATTGCGTTCGGTTTAAAGCGCGACGGCATGCCAAAGGATCAAATCGAAAGCCGCGTGGAAAACATGCTGCAATTGGTGCAGCTCAAACCCTACGCGAAACGCAAACCCCATCAACTCTCGGGCGGCCAGCAACAGCGCGTCGCCCTGGCGCGTTGCATGGCGAAACGGCCACAGTTGGTGTTGCTCGACGAGCCCCTCGGCGCGCTAGACAAAAAACTGCGCGAGCAAACTCAATTGGAAGTCGTGAATATTTTGGAGCAAGTGGGTTTGACGTGCGTCATGGTCACCCACGATCAGCAAGAAGCGATGACCATGTCGAGCCGCATCGCGGTGATGTCCGAAGGTAAGTTTTTGCAGATAGGCTCGCCGTCGGAAATTTACGAAACGCCGAACTGCCGCTTCGTCGCGGATTTCATCGGCGATTGCAATATGTTCAACGGCTCGCTGATCGTCGATGAGCCCGACCATGTGGTGGTCGAAACCCCCGAGTGCAAACACTACGTCGGCCACGGCATCACCGGCACTTTGGGCATGGAGGTCAGCGTCGCGGTGCGGCCGGAAAAAATCGCCGTATCGAGCACTCGGCCTGAAGGCGAATTTAATTTCTGCGAGGCGGAAGTGGTCGATCTCGCCTATCTCGGCAGCTACACGACCTATCACCTCAAGCTCAAGTCCGGCATGAAACTCAAAGCCAGCGCGCCCAATGTCGATCGCCACCACGAGGGCGCGCCAACCTGGGGCGATAAGGTGTATGCGCGCTGGGCCGATTCCGCCATGGTCGTGTTGATCAATTAACAAAATGAAACACTTCGCCCGCCTAAAAAATATCGACTGGGGCCGCGCCACGGTGCTTGGCGTGCCGTATCTGTGGCTGATTCTATTTTTGCTGATTCCGTTCCTGATTATTTTCAAGATCAGCGTGTCCGAAATGCAGCTCAGCCGCGTTCCGTTCAAGGACATCGTCACCTATAGCGACGGCGCACTGAATCTCAGTTTGAAGCTGGGCAATTATGTTTTCATTACCCAAGATCCACTCTATATCCTCACCTTCATCAGCTCGCTGAAGTTCGCGTTTCTGACCACGTTTTTTTGCTTACTGATCGGCTATCCGTTCGCGCTGAGCATGGCGCGCGCCAAGCCGGAGTATCGCGCCACGTTAATGATGTTGGTGATCCTGCCGTTCTGGACCTCGTTCCTGCTGCGCATTTACGCTTGGAAAGGCATTCTCACGTCGAACGGCATTTTGAACAATGCGCTGATGTCCCTCGGCGTGATTAGTGAGCCATTGCAAATCATCAACACGCCGTTCTCCCTTACCCTCGGCATGGTGTACGCCTATTTGCCGTTCATGATTTTTCCGCTCTACAATAATTTGGTAAAGCAAGATCATCGTTTAATCGAAGCGGCGATGGATCTGGGCGCGACGCCGTGGACGGCGTTTTGGAAAGTGACCTTTCCGCTCTCCATGGCCGGCGCGCTGGCGGGATCGCTACTGGTGTTCATTCCGGCGGTCGGTGAATTTGTGATTCCGGAATTGCTCGGCGGGCCCGACAGCCTGATGATCGGCCGCGTGTTGTGGGATGAAATGTTCAGCAACAACGATTGGCCGATGGCTTCGTCCGTTGCAGTGGTGTTGATCCTCATCGTCATCGTACCGTTTGTGATCTTGAATCACCACCAAGAAAAACGCGGCGCGGCGGGGCTCGCATGAAACAGAATAATTGGTTCTCCGGCGGCGTACTCGGTTTGGGCTATTTGTTCCTGTATTTACCGATCATCACGCTGGTGATTTTTTCCTTCAACGCCTCGCAGATGGTGACAATTTGGGGTGGCTTCTCGTTCAAGTGGTACGGCGAATTGTTGAAAGACGAAGAGATTCTGCGCGCCACTGGGCTGTCTCTGAAGATCGCATTTTTCACTGCTACGGCATCGGCGATTCTCGGTACCCTCGCCGCGTTCGTGCTGGTGCGTTACAAAAAGTTTGTCGGACGGCCGTTGTTCAACGGCATGATCACCGCGCCGCTGGTGATGCCGGAAATCATCATCGGTTTGTCGCTATTACTCTTCATGGTTTCGCTGCAAAAAACGATCGGTTGGCCCGAACGCGGGGCGATGACCATTTGGGTCGGCCACACCCTGGTCGGCATGGCCTACGCGACGGTATCCATCCGCGCGCGCTTGCAGGAACTCAATCGTTCCCTCGAAGAAGCGGCGATGAATCTCGGTTGTCGTCCGGGCAGCGTGTTCTTCCTCATCACCCTGCCGCTGATCACACAGTCCATTGTATCCGCGTGGCTGCTTACGTTTACCGTTTCGCTCGACGATGTGATCCTGTCGGCGTTCCTGTCGGGGCCGGGCTCGACCACCTTACCGCTAGTGGTTTTTTCCCGCGCGCGGCTCGGTTTGAATCCGGAAGTGAACGCGATCGCGACGGTGATTATAGTGCTGGTGAGCATCGGCGTGATCGCGGCGAGTATTTACATGTCGCGAAAGGAAAAGCGATTACAGCGGGAAATGGCCGAGGCCTATCGCGACGCAAGTACGTTAAAAAAATAGGCCTCGAGCCAAGAGGCAATGGCCCTAGGCCACCCAGTGGCCCTAGGCCACCCAGTGGCCCGAGGCCACCCAGTGGCCCGAGGCCAGTGGCTAGCCTACCGGGTGGCCTAGGGCCAGGGCTACCCTGTTGCAAAGCGACTCTCCGGCATAGCATTGCTGTGAGGAACAAACCATGCGGTGTTCAGAGCAAACGAATTTCTACACGAAAAAGAGGCATCATGAAAACATTAATCGTCAAACCTTTAATTGCGGCACTCGCCTTGGCGTTACCTTGCACAGCCATCGCCCAAGTCGACAACGCCGAATTGCTGCGGGAATTGCAGGAACTCAAGGTCAAAGTCAAAGCGTTGGAGGATAAAATAAATGCCGCGCCGACAGC
>JANNMV010000428.1:0-3251 GCA_031398205.1 Pseudomonadota bacterium
GCGCGACCACAGCGCCTTGCGGCCTTCGGTCATGCGGTTGCAGATCTCGTCGTCTTCGAGTGCGGTCTCGTGATAGGCCTTTTGCTGCGCTTCGACAAATTCGCGCTCGAATAACGCCAGTTCTTCCGGGTAATAAAATTCAACGACGCTGGTGCATTGCTGCGGCCCGCGCGGAATCAGCGTATTAATCACCAGCACGTCCGGGTACCACTCAATCATGATGTTGGGGTAGTACACCATCCAAATCGCGCCTTGGGGCGGCGTCACGCCGTTGCGGGAATTGCGCACCGCTTCGTGCCATTTGTGGTAAGTGGCCGTGCCCGCCTGCGCGAGGGCGTTTTTTACGCCGATGGTTTGTACGGAGTAATGCTCGCCGAATTCCCATTTCAAGTCAGCACAATTGACGAAATTGCCGAGACCCGGATGGAACGGTTCGACGTGGTAGTCCTCCAGATAAACTTCAATGAAGGTTTTCCAGTTCAAGTCATATTGTTTGACTTCAACCTTGTCGAGAACGTAGTCGCTGAAGTCGATGTCCTTAGCGAACCCCAAATTCGCCAAATCGTTCGCGATGTCGCGCTTGCTATCGAACAGCATGCCGCGCCAGTTTTGCAGCGTGGTTTTAGGTAAGTGCTTACACGGGTTGCGCGGAAAGTGCGGCGCGCCCAGGAGCTTGCCCTCAAGGTCGTAGGTCCAACGATGCAAGGGACAGACGATATTCTGGCCGTTGCCTTTTTCCTTGAATATGATCGATTGGCGATGACGACAGATATTGCCGATTAGCTCGACGCCGATGTCGTTACGCACCAGCATTTTGGAAAAATCCAGTCCCTCTAGGGGAAAATAATCACCGACGTTCGGCACCATGAGCTCGTGGCCGATGTAATTCGGCCCGCGGCTGAACAGATACTGCTGTTCTAATTCATGGATTTTTGGATCGAAATACCACGCGACAGGAAGCTGCGGCGTAGTGGCAGTAAGTTGAGTAACAGTCGCCAGATTGGACATACCGTGTGTTGAATCCTATCGATAACGCTAAGAAAAAGACAAGTAACCTTGTCGACCCGTTCCGCCTCGCGCTTGCGCGCGTCAATTAAAAGAAGGGGGGGACTGTACCCCAAACTTACCCCCCGCGCAACGGCGATTTCTGCGTTTTCGAGAGGCCGTAACAAATATTTTTCAATTTGGACGATTGTGCTAGCCCGGGGTGTCATTCCCGCGAAGGCGGGAATGACAATTAGTGAGTTGATGCGGTCGCTATACTCGATTACAGCATCGCCACGAGCCGCAGGGCCCTAGGCCACCCCGTGAATCTTGCCTCGTGGCACAACATGCCTCAAGAGCCTTTATCCGGGGGCTGGCCTAGGGCCGCGCGCCTTTCAGCCCATTCAACTTTTACAAAATCGCAGTTGACAGGCCCTACACCCCCGAGCGCACAATGTTGTCGAAGCACCTATAAGCCGTCCAGGCACACACCAAACGAGGAGAAAACCATGAGCACCCCGCAACCCGTGGCATCGAGTTCATCGCGTAATGTCATTGCCGCTTGCCCGCACGATTGTCCCGACACCTGTTCGATGATCGTGACGGTGGACAACGACAAGATTTTGGAAGTGCGCGGCAATCCAGATCATCCTTACACGGACGGTCGATTGTGCGTGAAGATCAATCACTACGAAGAGCGCGTGCACAGCACCGATCGCGTGATGCATCCGCTCAAGCGCAAAGGTCCAAAAGGCAGCGGCCAATTCGAGCGCATCACGTGGGATCAGGCGATCAAAGAGATCAGCGATCGTTGGAAAGCGATCATCGCGAAATCGGGGCCGACCGCGATTCTTCCCTACAGCTATCTCGGCACCCAAGGCATTTTGAATGGCCTGAACGTCGGCGATCCGTTCTTCAACAAACTTGGTGCGACGATCAGCGAGCGCACCTTCTGCGATTCCGGCGCGAGCACAGCGTACATGATGACCGTCGGCCCGACGCCGGGCACCGATCCGGAAAGTTTCGTGCATTCGAAATATATTATCTTGTGGGCGTGCAAT
Source organism: Pseudomonadota bacterium (assembly GCA_031398205.1). Taxonomy (GTDB): domain Bacteria; phylum Pseudomonadota; class Gammaproteobacteria; order Burkholderiales; family JALYOK01; genus JALYOK01. The sequence goes on from JANNMV010000428.1 coordinate 2,046, forward strand.
ACAGTCAGCACCAACTTGCATCATTGGCCGATCATCGACGCAGCAAAAAAACGCGGCGCGAAAGTGATCGTCATCGATCCGATGAAAACGCGCACCTCGAACCATGCCGATTGGCACATCCAGATTCGCCCCGGCACCGACACGGCACTCGCCATGGGCATGATCAACGTGGTGATTGCGGAAGGTTTGATCGATAAAGATTACATCGACAATTACACCGTCGGCTTCGACGAACTCGCCAAGCGGGCGAAGGATTATCCGCCGGAGAAAGTCGCGCGCATCACCGGCATTTCAGCGGACGATGTACGCAAACTCGCGCGCGAATACGCAACGACACAGCCTTCGGTGATCCGCATCGGCGTGGCAGTCGAGCGCCATCGCAACGGTGGCCAAACGGTACGCGCATTGACTTGCTTGCCGGCGCTGGTGGGCGCATGGCGGCACGTCGGCGGCGGCATTTTGCAATTGCCGATTTGGGCCTTCCCGATGAACTGGGGCAATCTGATGCGACCCGATTTCATCACACCCGGCACGCGCGTGCTGAACCAGTGGCAACTCGGCCAAGCGCTGACCGGCGAAATGAAACTCGATCCGCCGATCGAATCGATTTGCATTTACAACGCCAATCCGCTCGTCGTCGCGCCGGAGCAAGATAAGGTCATCAAAGGTTTGATGCGCGAAGATTTATTCACCGTCGTTAGCGAACATTTCATCACCGACACGGCGCGCTATGCCGACATCGTGTTGCCCGCGACCACGCAAATGGAACAAGAAGAAATCATGTTCTCGTGGGGGCATTTTTATCTGAGCTACAACAATCGCGCGATAAAACCCCAGGGCGAATGCGTGACCAACACGGAATTGTTCCGCCGCCTCGCTAAAGCCATGGGCATGGACGATCCGTTCTTCCAGCGCAGCGACGAGCAAATGATCGTCGATTCGATGGATTGGGCCAACCCCGCGTTGCAAGGCATCACCATCGAAGATTTAAAAACGAAAGGCTTCGCGCGCCTGAAACTCGGCACGCCGGACAAATATCTGCCCCACGCCGAAGGCAAATTCCCAACGCCGTCGGGCAAGGTCGAACTCAAGGCATCCATGGCGGCCGGCGGCAATTTTGTAGTCCCCGTCTTCCGCCAAGGATCGAACGACCATCAGGACGGCTCGCCGGTGGATCCGCTGCCCGGCTATGTGGAATACGAAAAC
>JANNMV010000503.1:0-2327 GCA_031398205.1 Pseudomonadota bacterium
CCTGTATGCCGGCTTTCGCGGCGCCGAGAATGATATCGGCATCCTTAATCATATCGAGCTTCGCGTCGACCACGCTGGCGTCGCCCGGCTGCGTGGTCACGCCGTAGCGCGCGTTCACCACGTCGCTGGTCAACCGCGCGCGCGTCGCGCTGGTGTGACTGGCGATGCGAACGCGCGCACCCGCTTGCGAGGCAAGCACTGCGGCGGCGGCGCCGACCGGCCCGGTACCGCCGAGCACCACGACATTTTTGCCGCTTAAATCCGTCTGATGAATTTTCTTCAACTGTTTTTCGACGCAAGCGACCATGCCGGCCGCCGTAGTAAACGCGCCACTCGGATCGGCGAATACCGATGCTTCGAACGGCGGCACCATCGCGCGCTTCGCCGCATCAAGCATATCGGCGGCGAGACCAATCTCGCGGCCGCCAATAAAAATACCGGTGCGCTTTACCCCTTTCGGCCCACGCGAAAAAATCGCGTCCTGTGTCAGCGCAGCGATTTGATCGAGCGTGACATTGCCGTAGGGCGCGACGGCGTTGAAGCCGGCGTCGTAAGCCATGTTGACGTCGAACGGACTGACATTCGGCGTCGGGGTGAACATGTGAAGGATGTAGGGTTTTTCCATCGCAAGTTATTTTCGAAAAAATTAATTTATGGTCTCCGGCCCTTAAGCCGAAAGGAATGGGATGATTGTTGCGCGATCGTTATCCGCATGATGAACTTGGACACTCGCCGCCGTATTGCGCCCACGCGCAATGGCAAATCGCAAATTCTGCTCTTGCTCGCGCGCTTGCGCTTCGTGCATGAACGCCTGCGCTTGCGCTTCCGATTCGAACATGGCAAACCCGGTCGGGCCCCAGGAACTTTGCCCGACACACTGCACCCCGCGCCCTTCAAGCCAGGCCAGCACTTCCGCCACGCGCGTACTGGTGAAGCGCCCCCCCTGCGCCGGTGCAAAATGATCGCCGACAATGCGTTGCACTTCGGTGATCGCCGGGCCGAATTCCGCCATTGACGCTTCCGCTAATCCGGGCAACACTCGCGTCATGACGAGACGGCACAAGTGCGCCGACAAGGTTTCCGGAAACGTCGGCAAGGCGCGAAACGCCGAGACTTCTTTCGCGCCGGAGAGTCCCTGGAATGCCTGGTCGAATATCAGCAACACGCGCCAATGTTCGGGAAACGGCACGCGGCTGGTGATCGGCGGCAGGCTGGTGCTCGCGCCGTGGCCGCCATCGACCAAAAATCCGCCCTGGGCAAAGGCGCCGATGCCAATGCCGGAGCGCGCACCGCGCGCGAGTTTAAGGCGAATATCGACGGGACTGAGGTTGAGATCGAGTAAGCGCGACACCGCCGTCCCCACCGCCAGCGCGAGTTGCGTGCCGGAACCCAAACCACAGTGCTCGGGAATGGCTTCATCCACTTGCACCGAGACATCGTCGGGCAGGGTGATCGCGGATCGCAACGCGACCAGGTGCTGTGTGGCTTTTTCTTGGGCAGGGGAATCGACCCGCGCTATCGCGCCGCGCACTGACCGCACCACCGTGCGCGGCGCATCGAGCGCGAGACCTAAACTGCCGAAGCGCCGACCGGTGGGCGGATTCAGATCGACAAAGCCAAGATGCAGCCGCGCCGGTGCGATGACCGTGACTCGATCAAGAAAAATCAGGGTCATCCAAAAACCGTAAGAGGGGTTGCATACATGCGCCTACTATAACAAAAACCCGCTGCCGCGCAGGGCAAGGGGCAAAATTCGGATGGGCCGAATGGGCGGACTCTGCTACCATCGATCGTAACTTTTATTGAATTGACCATGAAATATCGCAACACGATCTTGAGCAACGTCACCTGCCCATTCTGTGGGTTAGCGTGTGATGATTTGGTGCTGGCGAATTCCGAATTGGGACTTGCCGTCACACAAAACGGTTGCACCATCAGCACGCTTGCGTTTCGTCAACTCGGAACGAATAATGCCCGGAACGCCGCGCCACGCTTGGCTGGCAAGCCCACTACGTTGGACCACGCGATCTTTGCGGCGGCGCAAATCCTGGCGCGCGCGAAGGCGCCATTGATCGCCGGTTTTGGCACGGACGTGGCGGGTGCGCGCGCGGCGTTGGCGTTGGCGGATCGAATCGGCGCCGTGGTCGATCATATGAATATGCCGGCCAAACTGCGCAATATTCTGACGCTGCAAAACAGCGGTTGGATTACCACGACGCTTGCCGAAGTAAAAAATCGCGCTGACTTTGTGCTGATCATCGGCAGCAGCGTGCTGACGCGTTTCCCGCGTTTTTTGGAGCGCGTTGTGACCCCGAGCGATACGATGT
>JANNMV010000448.1:0-8890 GCA_031398205.1 Pseudomonadota bacterium
AGGGTTTGCACACGGCCGTCGAAGTAACGTACGTTTTGCACCGGCGATGGCAACTTCAAATACCAGCCGGGTTCTTTGATGACGCGAACAATTTCTCCGAGTTGAAACACGATCGCCTGCTGGCGCTGATCAACCGTGAAGAAACATAAACTACCGATGACCAATGCAACGATCACGGTAACAACGGATGCGCTAATTTTATTCATAATGATGTCAGTTTAATTGGGCGCGGGTCGAGACTAGCGCGCATCGCGTTCGCGGGAACGGAAAAGATCGCGCGTGCGCGAGGCGGGCTCTGGTGTAGGAACGGCTTCCGGCTGGCGCGGCGTGGCCTCGACTAGGGGCGCACCGCCACTGCCCTCACCCATTTGCATTAATTTATCGAGCGGAAGATAGAGCAAGTTGCCCGTGCCCTTTTGATCGACCAGAACCTTACTGGTGTTGCTGAGAACTTGTTGCATCATGTCGAGGTATAGGCGCTCACGGGTCACCACCGGCGCTTTCTGATACTCAGTCAATATCTGCTTAAAGCGGCTGGCATCGCCTTCTGCCGCGGCAATCACGCGCTGCTGATAACCATTGGCTTCCGCGCTCAAACGCGCCGCCGTACCGACCGCCTTGGGCAAAATATCGTTGGCATAAGCCTGGCCTTCGTTAATTTGCCGCTCCTTGTCCTGGTTGGCCTTATTGGCGTCGTCAAATGCTTGCTGCACCTGTTCCGGCGGCTGGGCGTTTTGCATATTCACCCGACTGATTTTGATACCGGACTTATAGCGATCTAAAATCGTTTGCATCAGCGCAGCGGATTGTTCGGCAATCTCCGTGCGGCCCTCGTTTAGAACGTAATCCATTTTGTGTTTGCCGACCACTTGGCGCGTCGCCGTCTCCGCCGCTTGCCGTACTAAATCTTCGGCATTGGCTTCATATGAACGGTTCTCAAATAGGAATGCCTTGGGATCAATCAACAAATATTGCACGGCGAATTGAATATCGATAATGTTCAGATCGTCCGTCAGCATTAAGGACTCTTCGATGATCTTGGATGACTTTGAGTTGCCGCGAAAACCGATATCCGCCGTGTGGACCGCGGAAACATTCACCACTTCCTTGGTCTCGACGGGCCATGGAAAATGCCAGCGCGGTCCCGGGTCGGTCGTTTCTAAATATTTGCCGAAGCGCAACACGATGCCTTTGCTGCTGGCGTCGACGATATAAAAACCGCTGGCAAGCCAAATCGCCACCAAAATTCCTGGAATGAGCCACGCGCCGCCGGGCAGTGAACGCATCGGCGAGCCGCCGCCGCCGTCGTTGCCCCCGGTGCTTGGCCGACGGCCCATTAATTCGGAGATTTTTCGGTTAAAGCGGCGAAACAACTCGTCTAAGTCCGGTGGACCTTGATTGTTTCGCTTTCCCCACTGGGGATCATTTTGGGCCATATTAATATTTGAGGTTACAGGTGAAATTTCTATGTAAGGGCTTCGCCGAGATTATTCAATGTGGTCTCGGCCGATGCGGAATCGGCGACCGCGTGGAATCTACCCTTTTGTGCGATTTCCTGCAGGGCGAGCCGCAGCGCATCCAAACCAATGCCGGTTAAAGCGCTCATTTTTACCACGCGGATATTACCATATTCATCACGCTCCAGGCCGGGTTCCAACTGCGGAACCAGGTCGATTTTGTTCCATACCATGACCTGCGGTAGATCCTGGGCGCCAATTTCCGCCAATACGGTATTCACCTCGATGATCTGATCGTCGCGAAAAGGATTGGCGGCATCGACTACGTGCAGCAATAGGTCGGCGTGAATGGTTTCTTCCAGTGTTGCGCGAAACGCCGCGACCAAGGTATGCGGCAGATCGCGAATGAAACCGACCGTATCGGAGATGACGGCGTGTTGGTTAGCGCCAAGAAAAACCTTGCGCGTCGTAGTATCGAGTGTCGCGAAAAGCTGATTCGCCACATAAGCATTGCCTCGCACGACGCGGTTGAATAGAGTTGATTTACCGGCATTGGTATAGCCAACGATAGAGACGTTGAACACGCGGTTACGTTTTCGCGCATTGCGCTGCAAACCGCGTTGGCCCTTTAGGCGCTTGAGTTGATCCTTGAGCTTTTTGATGCGATCACTAAGTAAACGCCGATCGATTTCCAACTGCGTCTCGCCAGGGCCACCGCGCACGCCGATACCGCCGCGTTGCCGTTCCAGGTGAGTCCAGCCACGGATCAAGCGCGTCGAGAGCCGCTCCATTTGGGCCAGTTCCACCTGCAATTTACCCTCAAAGCTCTTCGCGCGTAGCGCGAAAATTTCCAGGATCAGACCGGTGCGGTCGATCACGCGCACGCCAACTTCCCGCTCCAGGTTTCTCTCCTGAACGGCGCTGATGTCGTGATTTAACAGGACGAACTGTGCATCCCTGGCCTTGACCGCGAGCGCGATCTCCTCCACCTTGCCGGAACCGGCAAAGGTGGCAGGGTCAGGCTTTAGACGTTTTCCACCGATCTCATCGACCGGCTTGAGTCCAGCGCTCAACGCCAACTCGCGCAATTCGCCCAAGTCCTCGCGGTGGTTGGACATCCCCATATCCAAACCAACCAGAACGGCGTTGACGCCGTTCGTGCTGTTACCGGTCATGCAACTCCGTTAAGATTCTGGGGTCTGCTCAAAAGGAATAGTAACGGGGCGCGCGGGAACAACCGTGGAAATGGCGTGCTTATACACCATCTGGGTAACGGTATTTTTCAGCAGCACAACATATTGATCGAAGGATTCTACCTGGCCTTGCAGCTTAATTCCGTTCACCAAGTAGATCGATACGGGGACATGCTCTTTGCGCAGGATGTTTAAGAACGGGTCTTGTAACAATTGCCCTTTGCCGCTCATATTATTCTCCAAGACTGGTTTTTGGTAAGGAGGTGATACTTTAAACCAAAATCAAATGCTTTTCCATGGATAATTTTGCAGCGCAAAATTTGCTCCATTAACGGCGGCGGTCGCGGTCGAATGGGTTGGCGCCCTGGCGGAATTCCACCCGTAGCGGCGTGCCGCTCAACTCAAATGCCTCGCGGAAGCGATTTTCCAGAAAACGCCGGTAGGAATCGCCGATTTTGTCTACCGCCGTGCCATGTATCACGATCAGCGGTGGATTGCTGCCGCCCTGGTGGGCATACTTAAGCCGCGGCCGGAACGGCCCGTGTTGCGGTGGCTGATGCTGTTGCGTGGCCAGCGCTAACACTTTGGTTAATTTTGGCGTTGGCAGCTTCGCCATGGCCGCCGCGTAGGCCTCATCGACCGAGCGCATGACCTGCGGGATTCCGGCGCCCTGTAAAGCCGAGATGAAATGTTGCCGCGCGAAGCTTAAAAAGTTGAGCTTGCGCTTAACCTCCGTTTTGATCCGCTCGCGGCTGTAGTCGTCCAAGTCGTCCCACTTGTTGATCGCCACCACCAAAGCACGCCCTTCTTCCAGGATAAATCCGGCGATATGGGCGTCTTGGTCACTGATTTCTTGATGGGCGTCCAGGACTAGAATGACGACATTGGCATCGGCCACTGCTTGCAGGGTCTTGATGACGGAAAATTTCTCGACTGCCTCAAACACCTTGCCTCGGCGCCGAATGCCAGCCGTGTCAATCAACGTATATTGTTTGCCGTCGCGCGCAAAATCGACGTAAATGCTGTCCCGCGTCGTGCCCGGCTGATCGAACGCGATCATGCGCTCCTCGCCAAGCAACGTGTTGATCAGCGTGGATTTGCCGACGTTCGGCCGGCCGACAACCGCAATGCGCGGATGCTTGTAATCCGGTGTTCCTTCTTCGTCGTCGGGAAATTTTTCCAGGGCGATTTCCACCAGATCGCGCACGCCTTCGCCATGGGCGGAAGAAATAGCCAGCGGCGCGCCGAGCCCAAGCTCGTGAAACTCCGCTGTGACCACATCGGCATTCATGCCCTCGGTTTTATTCACTGCGAGCCACACCGGCGCCCGCTCGCGGCGCAGAATTTCCGCGATGCGTTTGTCTTGCGAGGTCAAACCCTCGCGGCCATCAAGTAGAAAAATAATGCCATCGGCTTCGGCAATGGCTTGCAGCGTTTGCTTTGCCATTTCTTTGAGAATGCCGTCCGGCGTCGCCGGCTCGAAACCACCGGTATCGACCACCAGGAACGCACGATCCCCGGTTTTACCTTGGCCGTAATGGCGATCCCGCGTCAAGCCGGGAAAATCCGCCACCAGCGCCGCGCGGCTCTGGGTCATGCGATTAAATAGCGTGGACTTGCCGACGTTGGGGCGGCCGACAATGACGAGGGTGGGTTTCATAGTTTACTTTTAAAACGCACTGCCCGGGGAGGAAGTGCTGGTGCGGCTCTCAGGCCATGCATTGCCAGAAGGCAAGATCCATAAGCCTTCTGGCCGGGTGTTTAAATTACTGAATAGCGATCGCGTACAAATTGCCTTTTTCCGTTTGCACCAGTACGCCCTGCTCCGTCGCCACCGGGGCCGCGATGATGGGGCTTTTATCGGTTGCGATGCGCGCCGCCAATTCACCGGAGTCCCGCGCCAGCAAGTGCACGAAGCCTTCGACATCGCCGACGATCACATAGTTGCCGAATAACGCCGGGCCGGACAGCTTGCGTCCCTTGAGTTTGTCTTGCTTCCACAACGGTGTACCCGCGGTTTTGAGAAAACCCATGACAACGCCGTTGGCGTCCGCGGTGTAAATCGCTTTATCGTCTTTAGCTAAGCCCGTCGCGCTGGATACTTCGCGCGACCACTCCAAGGCGCCCTTCTCCGCGCCGAAGCAGGCCAAGCGGCCTTGGTAGGACACGGCGCAGACATTCTCGGCATCCAGTAACGGCGCACTGGCGACATCGGCAATGCGTTCCAATTCAGTTGCGCCGCGCGGCTGGGACACCAAGGTTTCCCACACTAAGCCGCCGTCGTCCACTTTACTCGCCATCAAGCGGCCGCCGGGCATACCGGCATAGATCACGCCATTTTCCGCGGCGACGGCGCCGAGATTGCGTAGCACTAAGGGCGGATTGGTGCGCTGTTGCAACCAACGGCGTTTACCGTCGGATTCGTTGAGGCCGACCATGCGGCCATCGACCGTTCGCACCACGACCACGCCCCCGAACGCTTGCGGCGCAACCAATATATCGCTGGATACGGCGCTACGCCAAAGCTGTTTGCCGCTCAAATCAAGCGCGACCACTTCACCTTTGCGCGTGCCGACGAACACAGCGTCTTTGCCGCCGCCGACGCCGGCCGAGAGCGATTCTTTAGTGGCCGCGCGCCACAACTCTTTGCGCGACGCGATTTCCGTGGCCACGACTTGGCCGTTTTCGCTGGCCGTGTAAACAATGCCGCCTTGCAGCAGCGGCGCAAAACCGATGGGGCTGCGCTTGCCAACGTTCTTTTGCCACGCCAGCGCCACTTTAGCCGTGGCTGCATACTCGGTCAACGGCGACATTTTTTTGTCGCCGCCGCCGAACCAGGCGCACGCGCCGGTTAACAGTGCCAGCGCAATAAGCGACGCAACACGCCGTATCACTTGGTTTCTCCCAATGCATCGAATTTGAGCTGTAGCAATTGTTTATCGCCTTGCGCATCGGTCTTCGCCAGGGCAATGGCATAGGCGTTCTTGGCGTCGGCCAATTTGCCTTGTGCAAACAAAATATCGCCGCGCATGGCCGCAGTCGCTGCCTCAAAGCCCACGCCGGTATTGGCGTCCAACTGTTTAATCGCGGCGTCGAAATTCTTTTCGTCAGCCAACACGGCGGCCAAACGCAAGCGCGCGACGGACTTCAACTCCTCTTCTTTCGCATGGGTGACAGCCCATTCCAATTGCGTCTTGGCCGCGGCCAGATCGCCTTTATCGAACGCCGCCTTGGCTGCGACCAGCGCGCTGCGGGGCGCATAGGCCGACTTCGGATATTTGTCGATAATGGCCTTAGCCGCATCGGCTATTTTTTTCGGATCTTTTTCTTCCGCCGCTTTTTGTACCGCCGCGAACAACGTGGCCGCCTCACCGGCTAGTGATTGCTGATGCCCGCGCCACCATTGAACGCCGGAAAACACAATAACAAACACGCTGACGGCGGCAATGATGGCGTTGCCCCATTGCTTCCACCAGGCTTTAATTTCGTCTAATTTTTCTTGTTCTTCGAGATCATAAACTGCCATGGGTACGTCCTTGTCTAATGGATTCGATTGCTTGTGTAAGGTCTATGGTCGCCTGTTCACCCTGCCCGCGCAAGGGTTTCAGGCTTAACCGACCGCTCTTGACTTCATCTTCGCCGAGGATAATCGCGTAGCGCGCGGCGCTGCCGTCGGCACGCTTGAGTTGCGCCTTGAAATTACCACCGCCGGCATGCAACACGATCGCAAGGCCGGCGTCGCGCGCTGCTTCCGCCGCGCTAAACGCCGCCTGCATCGCGCCGTCTCCGTGGTGCACGATATAGGCATCCGGCGTCAGCGCGTCTGTCACGACAGCGCATTCCTTCATTAATTCGATCAGGCGCTCAACGCCCAGGGCGAAACCACAACCCGGCGCAGGCTTGCCACCAAGTTGCTCGATTAAACCGTCATAGCGGCCGCCGGCGCAAATCGTGCCTTGCGAACCCAACTTGTTCGTCACCCACTCGAACACCGTGCGATTGTAATAATCTAGGCCACGTACTAGACGTGGATTGTCGAGAGGCACAATTCCGGCGGCCCTCAATAGCTCTTTCAGTGTCGCGTAGTGCTCCAACGACTCCTGATCAATATAGTCACGGGAGATCGGGGCCAAACTAATGACTCGCTGAAGTGCTGGGTTTTTGCTGTCGAGAATGCGTAGCGGATTGGTATGGAGACGACGCTTTTCGTCGTCGCCTAACGAGTCTTGATGCGCGGAAAAATACTCTATCAATTTTTCGCGATAGCGTGCGCGAGCTTCAGTGTTCCCGAGCGTATTCAACTGCAATGCGACGTCGTCTTTGCTAAATCCCAACTCACGCCACAGCCGCGCCGTCAAAATAATTTGCTCGGCTTCCACATCGGGGCCGGGAAATCCCAAGGCCTCGAGCCCGAACTGATGGAACTGACGATAGCGTCCTCGCTGCGGCTTTTCGTGGCGGAACATCGGGCCGGCATACCACAGGCGCTTCGGACCGTCGTACAACAGATTGTGTTCCAACACCGCGCGAATAGTCGATGCCGTGCCTTCGGGCCGCAAGGTCAGGCTTTCGCCGTTCAGACTGTCGACAAAGGTATACATTTCCTTTTCGACAATGTCGGTCACTTCGCCCAACGAACGCACGAATAAGCTTGTCGTTTCGACGATGGGAAAACGAATTTCCTGGTAACCATATTGCCCAAACACCGCGCGGATCTTGGCTTCTAGCCATGTCCATACGGGGCCGTCAGTCGGCAGCAGATCGTTCATGCCGCGAATCGCTTGAATTTTAGCGCTCATGACACGGCGCTCGGTTCTTTTACGTTGCCGTAGCGCTGCTCGACATAGCGCTGCACGATCTGATGAAATTCCGCAGCGATATGATTGCCCTTCAACGTCACGGTTTTTTCGCCGTCGACATACACCGGCGCGACCGGCAATTCGTTGGTGCCCGGCAAGCTGATGCCGATGTTTGCCAGTTTCGATTCGCCGGGGCCATTCACCACGCAACCCATGACCGCGACTTTCATGCTTTCGACGCCGGGATATTGGGTTTTCCAAAGCGGCATTTGCTTGCGCAAATACGCTTGAATCTGCTGCGCCAGCGTCTGGAAATAATCGCTGGTGGTGCGGCCGCAACCCGGACAGGCGCTGACCATCGGTGCGAAAGAACGAAACCCCATGGTCTGTAAAATTTCCTGCGCGACGACGACTTCCTGGGTGCGGTCGCCATTCGGCTCCGGCGTCAGCGAAACGCGAATCGTGTCACCGATACCCTCTTGGAGAAGCACAGCCAGAGCGGCGCTTGAGGCGACGATGCCTTTCGATCCCATGCCCGCCTCGGTCAAACCGAGATGCAACGCATAGTCACCGCGTTGGGCGAGCTCGCGGTATACCAAGATTAATTCTTGCACGCCGCTGACCTTGCACGACAATACAATTTTGTCGGCGGATAAACCTAATTCCTGAGCCCTGGCAGCGCTGTCGATAGCGGAGCGGATCAGCGCTTCGCGCATCACTGCTTCGGCGGAAAGCGGCGCTTTCGAAGTCGCATTCGCGTCCATCAATCGCGCCAACAGCGCTTGATCCAAACTGCCCCAATTCACGCCGATGCGAACCGGCTTGTCATACTTAACAGCAACTTCGATCATGGTCGCAAACTGCGCATCGCGCTTGCTGCCTTGACCGACGTTGCCGGGATTGATGCGATATTTCGCCAACGCCGCCGCGCACTCAGGATATTGGGTCAACAGGCGGTGACCGTTGTAATGAAAATCACCGATCAGCGGAACCGTGCAATCCAGCGCATCCAGCCGCTCACGAATCGGCGCAACGGCGGCAGCCGCTTCCGGACTATTCACGGTAATGCGAACCAACTCCGAACCGGCTTGCGCCAATGCGGCAACTTGCTTCACCGTGGCGTCGATGTTCACGGTATCGGTATTGGTCATCGACTGCACGACGATCGGCGCAGAACCGCCGATCACGATGTTGCCGACCCGAACCTGCCGCGTGCCGCGCCGGTTGGCGCTGAGAGAGTTAATTGGCATCATGTTGGCAAAACCTACTGCTCGATCTTGAAGCGCGCAATGCTGCCTTGAATATGCGGCGTTAAATCGAACGCGTCGCCGTTGTAGGTCATCTTCACATTCGCCGCATTGCCGATCGTGAAGGACAACGGCGGTGGCGCGGTAATGTCGTGCTCGGTGCCGGCGGGATTATTTTTGAGCCATAAGACTTT
>JANNMV010000512.1:0-4397 GCA_031398205.1 Pseudomonadota bacterium
TTATTGTACCCACCCTCATGGCCCTGGCCCTAGGCCACCTCGTAGGCCACCCTGCCCCAACCCCGCGAGCGGGAGAGCGAGTGCCCCCCTCGCCGCGCCTGTGAAAGTGCTCGGGGTCTTCATCTGTTTATGCGAGTCGCAATACGTCTTACGCGATTTATCGGTGTGGATTGTCAGATTTTATCGATAGCAACTTCAGCTTTTCGATCGAAGCAACTGTTCCAGTTCTTCGGCAGGCATGGGGCGTCCGAAAAGGTATCCCTGGCCCCATTGACAGCCGTAGGCGAGCAGATGTTCGGATTGCCGGACTTCTTCGATGCCCTCGGCCGTCACCTCGATCTCCATGCTATGCGCCATGGCAATGATGGCCTTGACGATCGCGATATCGTTGCGATCGCTGGCGATGTTGCGCACAAAGGATTTATCGATCTTAATGCGATCGACGTTAAAGCGCTTGAGATAACTCAGGCTCGAGTAACCGGTGCCGAAATCATCGATCGCCAGCCGAATCCCCAGGCCGCGCAGTTTCTCGAGCGTGTCCAGCGTCTGGCTCACATGCTGCATCACGACGCTTTCGGTGATCTCAAGTTCCAGATAACGCGGCTCAAGGTTCGCCGCGCTGAGCGCGCTCTGCACGGTATCGGCAAAGCGATCGCTCCCGAGCTGGCGTCCGGATACGTTCACCGCGACGCTGACGTTGGGATAACCTTTGGCATGCCAGGCAGCGATTTGCCGGCAGGCTTGGGTGACGACCCACGCACCGATTTCGAGAATCGCGTTGCTTTCTTCCGCGTACGGAATAAACTCTTCCGGCAGGATCAAGCCGAGCTCGGGATGATTCCAGCGCACCAGCGCCTCCACGCCGTGCAACTTGCCCGTAACGAGGTTGACCACGGGCTGGTAGTACAACAACAATTCACCATTTTCGACGCCGGCACGTAGGGATTTTTCTAGCCTCACCCGCTGCTGCAGCGTTTCTTCCATCTGGCCGGTAAACACTTTGTAGCCGGATTTGCCCTCGGATTTAGCGATATACATCGCAGTGTCGGCATGCTTTAGTAATTCGTCCGCGTCGCTGCCGTCCTCGGGGAAGAAACTCACGCCGATGCTGGCGGAAACACGCGCCTCTTGCGAACCGATCTGGAACGGAAGCCGCGACACCTCGAGTATCTTGCGGCACACGGCGTTGACCTGCGAACTATCGGACAGGCCGGGCAGCAGCACGATAAATTCATCGCCGCCTTGGCGCGCAATCAGATCGCGCGTGCGCAATGCTCCGCGCAAGCGTTCGGCGAACTGCCGCAATAGGTCGTCGCCGGCATGGTGTCCGAGCGAATCATTGACGTTCTTAAAATTATCGAGGTCGATAAACAACACAGCCAATAGTTGCCGAGTGTTGCGTGCATACGCTAGCTCCTGCTCAATTTGCACGCTCAACAAGGCGCGGTTTGGCAGATTGGTGAGCGGATCATAATTCGCTAAATGCCAGATGCGCTCTTCCGAGAGTAATCGATCGGTGATGTCGCGCGAAACCACGATCACCCGCAATACCGCTCCCGCGGCGTCGCGAATGACGCTACCCTGGGATTCGATATGGCGAGTGCTGCCGTCAGCCAGGACGAAGCGAAAGCGCGCCCGATGACCCACCCCGGTCGCGACTGTCTCCTGGAAAACCCGCCGGACGTTGTCGCGATCATCGGGATGGATCTCATAAAACGAATCGGTGCCGGGCAGCAACAAGCCATCGCCGAACATCGCCGAGTAGGACGGGCTGTTGTAGATACGATGGCCTTGCGCATCGACCACGGCGATCAGATCGGTGACGTTTTCGGCGATCAAACGAAAACGCTCTTCGTTTTCGCGCAAAGCTTCTTCCGCTACCTTGCGCTCGCCAATGTCACGTGTCGTTCCGATCATGCGCAGCGCTTGGCCGCCCGGGTCACGCTGCACCACTTTGCCGCTGCTCTCGATCCATTTCCATTCGCCCGCATCCGTGCGGTAGCGATGCTGCGAATGGTAATCTTGAGATTGTCCTTTTAAGGTACGAACGAAGGCATCGCGAAACGCGGCAATATCGTCAGGATGCAGTCGCGCCGTGAGCGCGTCGAGTGGCATCTCGGTCTCGGCCGCACTACTGGCCGGCACCCCGTACAATCGGCCACTGAGAAAAACCATCTGGGTAGTGAGATCGATATCCCACAAAACCAAGTTCGAACCGTCCAGGGCGAGTTTGAGGCGCTCTTTAGTGCGCAACACGAGCTGTTCGGCGCGCTTGCGCTCGGAAATATCGACGGCGATGAAGAGGATACCGACGGCCTTACCATTGGGATCATAGATCGGTGCGCTCGAGAAACTCAGTTGAACCTGAGAACCGTCGCGCCGCTGACGCAGCACTTCGACATCGGTCATCGACTCGCCGCCCAGCGCGCGGCGCCGGAACGATTCGGCCTCGGCACGGTATACCTCGGGCACCACGGGACTTGCGTGGCCGATAACATCTTCTGCCCGCCAACCGAACATGCGCTCGGAAGCCGGATTCCATAGCATGATCACACCATCGGCGTCGGAAGCAAAGATCGCCAAGGGCGAGGTGTCGACGATCCAGCTTAACCAGCGCTCCGAATCCGGCAGCGTTTTGGTGATCGGCGTAGTGCTCATTTTCCTGTGCTGAATGATATTGAGTTCGCGCGACGTCTAAGCGCCAAGGCCAAAGAATACCATAGCGGATATAGCGCGATACGCCGATCCTAGGGTTGCGTTTCCCAAACGATTTCCTATTTCTCGACCTTGCCAGGAGCCAATCCGAGTGCGCGTCTCAGGCCATACCATGCCACCAGGCAAGCGCCGCGCGGCTGCTGGCGATGCCACAAATTATCCGCGCTCACATTGCCGCGCGAAGCCAAGCACCTTCGAATCGGCGCACGCAACATCAAGAACACCACCGCGATAATCAAAACCCTTACCCTATCCTCTTGTCGTTCCCGCGAAGGCGGGAATCCATTTGGCCTTAGTAAGGACGACTGCGATTGAAGTGCGTCCGCACTATGGATTCCCGCCTTCGCGGGAATGGCGGGGTGGACTTAGGGCTACAATTTGATGAGCCATCTTTCTTAATTTACCGTTTCCGCCTTACCCTCCTACACGAGATCGTAGTTGCTACCGCTTTTCGGCAACGTCGGCCGCCAGCCAAGTTCGCCGGTAATTTTCTCCGCGAAAATATGCATAGTCGATTGCTCGCCGTGCACGATGAAGGTTTGTTTCGGTGGTGGCGAAAAATGGCCAAGCCAGTCGAGTAGCGCGCGCTGATCGCCGTGGGCTGAGAGACCGCCCAAGGTGTAAATGTCCGCCGCGACACGGATTTCTTCGCCGTAGATGGTGACGATAGGCGCACGATCAACGATACGTCTTCCCAAGGTGCCCTCGCCTTGATAGCCGGCGAACAAAATCGAATTTTGTTTGTGGCCGAGCCGATGCTTGAGGTGATGTTTGATACGCCCCGCCTCGCACATGCCGCTCCCGGCGATGATGATGGCGCCGGAGCGAATTTCGTTCAGCGCCATGGATTCTTCCACGGTTTCGGTAAAGCGAATGTGGATCGGATGTTTTCCGCCGCGCATTTCGTGTACGAGTTTGCGCGTCTCTTCGTCGAGCGACTCAAGATTGTCCAGCGTAATCTTTGTCGCCTTGGAGCCGAGCGGCGAATCGATGAACACATTTATATTTTTGAGTTTGCCTTCAATCGTAAGCTGTAAC
This sequence comes from Pseudomonadota bacterium, assembly GCA_031398205.1. Classification (GTDB taxonomy): domain Bacteria; phylum Pseudomonadota; class Gammaproteobacteria; order Burkholderiales; family JALYOK01; genus JALYOK01. The sequence continues at coordinate 3,754 of JANNMV010000512.1, forward strand.
AGCATGAAGATCAGTTCTTGCGTGCGCCCCAACGCGAAAGCAGGAACGATGACGTTGCCTTGTTTTTTATTGAACGTATCTTCAATAGCTCTAAGCAGTTCGACTTTGGTGTCGGTGATGGATTTGTGCAAGCGATTGCCATAGGTCGACTCGACCAACAACACATCGGCTTCTTTGATCGGCGTCGGGTCGCGCACGATTAATCGTCCGGGCTGGCCGAGATCGCCGGAGAAAACAATCTTTGTGGTCTTGCCATTTTCCGTTAACCAGACTTCGATGCTCGCCGAGCCGAGAATGTGCCCCGCGTCTTGAAAACGCACGCGCACATCATCATGCGGCTTGAACTCCACGCCATAGGCAACGTCGTCGAATTGCTTCAAACATTCTTGCGCCTGGGCCACGGTATAAAGCGGCGCGACGTCAGCGCGCGCGCCCTTGCGCTGTTTGTGACGCCGTTTGTTTTGCCACAGGGCTTCGGATTCTTGGATGTGGGCACTGTCGAGCAACATCACTTGGAGCAAATCGACCGTCGCATCCGTCGCGTAGATCGGCCCCTTGAAACCGAAGGCGGACAGGCGCGGTAACAAACCCGCATGATCGGTATGCGCGTGAGTGAGCAACACGAAATCGAGTGCTTTCGGCTC
>JANNMV010000526.1:0-4642 GCA_031398205.1 Pseudomonadota bacterium
CCAGCATTCATGTCAACTTTACAGCAAATGCTGCACGTTACATCACGCAAATGGTCATGGTTATAGAACTCAAAGATGGTTCTCCGTAGCGCATTGGCAATTTTCCATACTGCGGTTTACGTTCTACGATCGTTTTGAATATTCTGGCATCAGCGAATTCTCGAAACAACCTCAAATTACCCCACGCAGCTTCTGTGCCATCAGTTAACGCATATCTTTGCGATAGGCAACTCAATAAAAACCAGGCATGAATCACATGCGCCAAAAGTTTCCAAAGTACCGGGCATGGAAGATGCTTACCCATCGGGGGAGACCTACCACACTGTTGATGTTACAAACCCTTTCCTCTTCTGTGATATCCAATTCCGTTACTAACGGCCAATTAAGCCTCAACGGCATGCGTATCTTGGTGGTCGACGACGATCGCAATACTCTGGAAATGCTAAGCGAGCTACTCAGTAGCTACCATGCCGATGTAAGAACCGCGGAATCCGTGGCTACCGCGCTCATGTTGTATCAGTCGTGGGCGCCAGAGCTACTCATCTCTGACCTCGGTATGCCTGACGTCGACGGCTATGACTTGATCCGCAATATCCACGCTTTACCCTATGGCCTGCTACGGAAAGCGATCGCCATTACCGGATTCTCGCGGGATGAAGATCGCGAGCGCGCACTCGCCGCCGGTTACGATATTTTCCTCACGAAACCTGTCGAGGTCGAGCAACTTATCAGCCTTATTGCCGAAATAAATCAACCTTAGTTTTCATTCGCGGCGCGAAGGGTATCCCGAGTTAACCATTCTCGATCTTTGGCAAATTCTTCGCGCGTCGCCGCGAAGAAATGTGGCATGTTTCGGAATTTTGCTAACACCATAAGCCAGAGTGCTAACCCGGCAAGTACAAAAAATCCCGCTGCGCCGCCCAGTGCGAGCAGGCGGTGCGAATCCCAAAATATCACCACCACCAGCAAAGTCGTCAATATCAGCGCCAATCCGAAACAGATAAGAATGATGCCAGACAAGACGAGCAACGACAGGAAATTCAAACCCGTCTCCTGCACATCCAACGCCAGCAATTTCAGCCTCGTTTCGGCCATTGCGACGATATTTTTGGTGAGACCGGTTATTGAATCGAGTAGATTCGGTTTACGATTTTGCATCTGATAATTTTCCTTACCCTATGTTAATTTGCCCACTGGCTGCGAATGCGAATGTTAGTTCGAATCTCAAAAAACTAGCACAAGCAGCCATAAGTCCTCGGTTCGATCGTAAGGTTAAACGTTTTGTAATACTTACAAATATTTTTGTAAGATTAGGGGTACTTATCAATCCGCAGGGTGCAACAAATTCGCCGTTACAAGTCCCGATTTAGTTGCTGCTTTGCCCGTTTAAGAACACAACGCACGTTTGCACTAAGACTATGCGCACAATGGTCATTAATTCATCGATCTGGTTGCATGGCGTAAAGATTGGTTATGCCTTAGTATGGAGGCAACTCCTGTGCCAAGTTTAAGAACAGCCATGCGATTGCGTCACGGCGAGCCATACTCACGCAAGCGGTTATAAAGCGTCTTCAAGCTGATACCCAACATCTCGGCCGCTTTTTCCTTGGTTCCACCGCACTGATCCAGGGTGGCAAAAATAAGCCGTCGCTCGACGTCGGCTATCGTGGCGCCCACTGCGACGTTGACGTAAGGCCCGCTGTCCGGCGGCTGCGAACCTAAATTCTGCGGCAAGTCACGGATATCTATCGTATCGTCTTCCGCCATGATGTAGGAGCGTTGCACTACGTTGCGTAGTTCGCGGACGTTGCCGGGCCACCGGTAGGCGCGCAGAACTTCGATTGCGTCAGGCAGAAAAACCTTCGCCGTTCCCTCGGTCTTATTCATTTCGGTTAGAAAATGATTGGTCAGTATTTCGATGTCCTCGCGACGATCTCGCAGCGCGGGCAACTGCAGCGGAAACACCTCAAGCCGGTAGTGCAAGTCCTCGCGTAACTTTCCACTCGCGACGGCTTCCATCGGAACACGATTGCTCGCAGCGACTATCCGAACATCGGCTTCCAGCACTTCATCCGACCCTATTCTAGAAAACGTTCCGGATTCGAGTACGCGTAATAACTTCACTTGCAGCTCAAGGGGCATTTCGGTAATTTCATCGAGAAACAAAGTGCCGCCTTGGGCGCGTTCGAAGTAACCCCGATGTTGCCGGCCGGCGCCGGTAAAGCTGCCCTTTTCGTGGCCGAACATTTCGCTTTCGATAAGCTGCGGAGAAATCGCGCCGCAGTTGACGGCGAGAATGGGTTGTTTTCTACGGCGGCTCAACTCATGTATGGTCTGCGCGACCATTTCTTTACCTGTCCCGCTTTCTCCGGTGATCATCACGGTTGCCGCCGTGGGCGCTACGCGTGCGATTTGATCGTAAACTCGTTGCATCACCGGCGAGACGCCCAACAGCTTGCCAAAACGCCCCAGGGTGCGTAACTCTCCTCGCAGGTTACTAATCTCGGTTTTCAGATCCGCCGGACGCGCTACGCGCGAGAGAATGCCGTGAAGCTGTGCTAAATTGATAGGCTTGATCAGATAGTCTGCGGCGCCGAGGCGCAACGCCTCAATTGAGCTTTCAATACTGGCGTGGCCGGTGATCAGGACAATTTCAGTAGTAGAGCGTGACTCCACGTCCTGAATCAAATCCATGCCGCTACCATCTGGTAACACCAAATCCAACAAAACTACATCCGGCCGGCGAATGGCCATCTGCCGCCGCGCTTCTTGCAAGCTATTGGCCATCGAGGTCGTAAACCCCTCGTTCGCTACCAACTCAGTCAGGGTCGTCGCTGCATTGACATCGTCATCGACGATTAAGACATGAGACATTTTGCTTCCCGGATAAAAATGGTTGAGATGAAAACACGAACTACCGATATTTTTGAAGATTTTTCAAAATACTAAGCATATTTTGTACCAATTACAAAAAAACTCGAAAAATATGTGCAAGTAACATTAATATGGGCGCACCGACCTATCCGGCAACCGAAGGTCAAGGTGCGGTTCGAAATTAGGCTATTCCGTTGCTTTTGACGGCGCGATCATGGCTTCTGGGCGCACCCATTGGTCAAACTGCGCCGTAGTGACAAATCCCAGCGCTACAGCGGCCTCGCGCAAGCTGACATTGCGGTCATAGGCTTGTTTCGCGATCTGGGCAGCCTTGTCATAACCTATGTATGGCGTAAGCGCCGTGACGAGCATGAGCGAATTTTTTACCTGCCGCTCGACCTGCGTCTCGTTGACGGTAATACCTTTCGCGCAATGCTCGTTGAAGCTAGCGCTTGCATCAGCCAGAAGGCGTGAGCTCTGCAGAAAATTGTGAATGATCATCGGCTTGAACGCATTAAGTTCAAAATTGCCGAGGGCAGCCGCCGACATTGGGGCCAATTTTATAGAACAATAATAATTCACCACCCGGCACCTGGAACAGTACGGGGTTATAGCATGCATAACGGATACTGTCATTGATAATCCCTTCAGCACATTTAGCTGGCGCTGTCCATTTATTTTTTACAAGATGACTTGTCCAGATACACACATCCTTATTGCCTTCCCTTGTACCACCAAACCAGGCAGCAATGAGTCCTCCGGGGGTCTCCACAATGGTGGCTGCATGAGCTGAAGGAAAAGGCGCTTCTGTGTAAATGAATTCATCAATAAGAATACCTTTCCGCCATTTGTTTGACTGGGCACAGCCCTGGGTATATGAAACAACAAGCACGACAAAAAACAAAACAGGTGTGGTCAGCTTTTTCATGATACTTAATTTAATTCTCTTTTGGTTTTTCTGCTTGTTTTTGTGCTTTCACTTTATCTACATAGGCTTTGTATAATTGCCGCCAGTTACGTCCGTTATTATTAAGATGTTGCTCACATTTTGTTTTATAGATCTCGAATATCGCCGATATCTGTTTCATACTTTTATAATCAATAGCCTGTTCCCTCGCCTGTTTCAGGTATTCGAGGATCTTAGCTTCTTCCTCTTTCGTAAGATCGGGAACAATAGCTTTATAACCCCCCATGGTGAACGCGACTTTTCCTATGGTATATTTATCCAGTATGGCTTCTACCTGCTCCGGTGTCAGATCCTTCTTTAGTGCATTCATCAGATTTTCATGTACGGACAAGGGCATTGCAGAATTAGCAATCACCTGCCTGTCAAGTTCCGACAATCTATTGCCTGTAGCCGGATTAATACCTGCAGGAACTGTGGTAAAAGGATGTTCATTGTTCCAGTCGCGAACAGCTTTTAAATGTATAGCAACAGCATTGGCAACTCTTTTCTCCTTCGCCGCATCATTTAAATGCAGTCCAGTTACCCATTCATTTGCTTTCTCATCAAGCTCTGCGTTTGCTTTTGCCGTGGCTTCCTCAGTTGAAAGCTTAACAGTATTTGCAGCCTGGGTCTGTGCATGCACAACAACACCCTGAATGAACAGAACACTAATGAACAGGAGCTTTTTAATTTGTTTAAGCATAATCAATATTTGATGAATGATAAATCAACAGTAAATAAATAATGACCACTGCCTATCTCATAGACAGCATTTCCTTTTTCCATCTTCAGGAAACGAATATCACCAGAGCTGGTTATGGC
>JANNMV010000527.1:0-3010 GCA_031398205.1 Pseudomonadota bacterium
TGCGTCGCTAACCCTTCGCGATGTCGCTGAAACTCTTCCCTTTAAACTCGGCAATCTTGGCCTGAACTTCCTGGCTGTATTTGTCCTTCATCGAACCGGCATCGGCGACCATGTTCGAGAATATTTCCTTCAACTGCGCAGTGTCGATTTTCCGGCCGCTGGCGTAGTATCGTTTCGCGACCTGGCCCAACGCATAGGTCACGGCGAACGACATGCCGGAACTGGCCGCTTGGCGACCCATACCGCCGAAAATACCGCCGAGCAGCTTACGCGCGACGACTTCCAAATATTGCGATGTCATGCCTATACCCAAGGTGCCGGCGAAGTCTTTGATGTAGCTTTGGTCGAGTTCGAAACCGTAGTTTTGCCCGATGCGATACACCATGCGCATTTGCAGCGGAATAATGGCCAGGGTCGATAAGGTCTCAGGCATCAATTCCAACGCCGCGTTGACAATGGCGGCCTTGCGTATCATCTCGTCCATTTCCGCTTCGCCCATCTTGGGTGCGGCGTTCGCCGGCGCGCCCGTGAGAACCGGCAAATTGGAAACCGCTTCGGCTTCTTTGTGATACTTGCTTAAAACGTCAGGCGTGAGGTTTAGTGATTGTGCCAGCGCCGCGAGGAATTTCTTCTCCAACTCGTTCGTCGCCCCATCGGCATTACACGCACCGACGGCTAACTCATAGGCGGCTTCTTTTGAATCAGCGCTTTGCAACTGACTCGACGCCTCCGGCAGACTGATTTTTCGCAGCAACACATCGTGGTAAATCTCATCGACATTGAGCGTAGTGCCGGCAAACGACGCTGCGAGCTTTTCGATTTCGCCGCGCTCCTGCTCGGTACGATTGCCGTCGGCCATGGCGGCCATGATGGCGATCGACAAAATTGCTTTCTGTTCCAGTTCGGTCATGTTTAACTCCGAGAAATGAAAGGATGTAACGCTTTTAAGTGTTTGTCGATTGACATGGGGTCGGCCTACTGAGATTTCAACAAACCTGCTATGCTCAAGCTTAAATTCAATTACCCAATATGATTCAAACTCAACTTAATGCTTTGACCTTTCCCTTCGCCGAAGTTCCAGCGCCCGCGCAAGCAACCGAAGTGGCGCCCGGCATTTTCTGGATACGCATGCCGCTGCCCTTCGCACTCAATCACATTAACCTGTGGTTATTACGCGATGGTGACGGCTGGACCTTGGTCGACTGCGGCTTCGGCGTCGACGCCACGCTAGCGCTGTGGGAACAAATCTTCGCGACCTTGCTCGATGGAAAAAAGATTCAACGCATCATCGTCACTCACTACCATCCGGATCACGTCGGCTGCGCTGGCTGGCTGCAACAGCGTTGGAACTGCGAAGTGTGGATGACGGAAACGGAGTATCTTTCCGCACACGCAGCGGTGCAAGATGGCGGCGGCGATTCGATCGGCCGCGCGACGGAACTATTTCGCCGCCACGGTTTAACCGGCGAACGATTGGAATCCAACGCCGTGCGCAAAAATAATTATAAAAAAGGCGTGCCGTCTTTGCCCTATTCGTTCCGCCGCATCCTTGAAGGCGACGAAATCAGCATCGACGGAAAGGCTTGGAGAGTGATCGTCGGCCGCGGCCATGCGCCAGAACACGCGATACTCTATTGCGCCGAAAACAACGTGATGATTTCCGGCGATCAAGTATTGCCAAAAATCAGCACGAACGTCGGCGTGTGGCCCTCGCAACCGAACGGCGATCCGTTGAAATTATTTTTGGATTCCATGAATAAATTCGCGGACTTGCCTGCGGACGTGGTGATTTTACCGTCCCACGGCCCGGTGTTTCGCGGCCTGCATGAACGGCTCGCGCAGCTAAAACAACATCACGATGAACGTCTCGTCGAAGTAGTAGAAGCCTGCGAAGAACCGAAAACCGCGGCGGAATTATTACCCGTTTTGTTCCGGCGCGAGTTGGATGCGCATCAAGTGGTGTTTGCGATGGGTGAGGCGATTGCCCACTTGCACTATTTAATGTACGGCGGACGATTAACACGCAGTGAAAATGACGAAGGTGTTTTTCATTTCTCACAACCCTAACGGGAGCATCGAAATCGCCAACCTTGTCATTGCGAGCGTAGCGAAGCAATCTCGTACTTAACTGCGACTGCTAAATGGATTCCCGCCTGCGCGGGAATGACAAAATGGGGTCGAGCGAATTCGTCGATAGTTGCCACTGAAATATCCGCAAATCAACTCGCCCTTTCGCATCAAACATCACGCCCTCTTTCTCCAACAACACCCGCTGCCGCTCATCGCCATCGCCACCACTACGCGCACTGATCATGCCCTGCGCATTGATCACGCGCCGCCACGGTACGCGCGAACCCTCCGGTACGGCCGCCATCGCATAACCGACCATGCGGGCCGTACAGCGGCCAACAATGCGTGCGATTTGGCCATAGGTGGCTACTTTGCCTTTGGGGATGCGCCTCACCACGGCATAGATCCGCTCATGCCCTACCAGCGCGGGTCCTGGCGATGCCTGGCCTGCGAGCCGCATCCTACTTGGCTAACAGCCGAGTGGCTTGTTCGAGACCTTTGATGGTCAGTGGAAACATGCGATCGCCCATGATTTGCTTCGTGAGCTTCAGCGACGAGGTGTAGTCCCAATGTCCTTCGGGCGTTGGGTTCAGCCACGCGCTGTGCTTGTAGTGGTTGAGCAAGCGATTGATCCATACCACGCCCGGCTCTTCGTTGTTGTGCTCGACGCTGCCACCCTGCTCCATGATTTCGTAAGGGCTCATCGTTGCGTCGCCGACAAAAATAAGTTTGTAATCGGGACCATATTTGCGGATCACATCCAACGTCGAGGTGCGCTCGCCGAAGCGACGGCGATTGTCCTTCCACACCGATTCGTAAACAAAATTGTGAAAGTAAAAATACTCGAGATGTTTAAGCTCCGTTTTCACCGCAGAGAATAATTCCTCGCACACTTTGATGTGATCGTCCATCGAGCCGCCGATGTCGAGGAACAATAACA
>JANNMV010000556.1:0-2822 GCA_031398205.1 Pseudomonadota bacterium
CGCAGCCGACCGCCTTGGCGAAGTCGGCACTATGGATGACGTGGTTGCGCTACTCAACAGTTTGCGCGACGAGGATGAAACGGTACGCAATACCGCGGAGCAATCGATCTGGAAAATCTGGGCGCGTTCCGGCGATCCCACCGTTGATCGACTCTACGCCCGCGGCATTCGCGAGATGAACGAAGGAAGCTTCATTCGCGCAATTTCGACCTTCAGCGAAATCATTAAGCTCAAACCGGAATTCGCCGAAGGTTGGAACAAGCGCGCGACACTTTATTACATGACCGAGCAGTACGATAAGTCTCTGGAAGACTGCGACGAAGTCATGAAACGCAATCCCTACCATTTCGGCGCGTTGTCCGGCTATGGCCATATCCATGTCGAGTTTCGCTTACTCGAACAAGCGATCGAATATTTTCAGCGTGCGCTCAAGATCAATCCCAATATGGGCAGTGTTGTTCGATTGATCGAACGATTGGAGCGGCAAATCAAAGCGCAGCGCGGTAAATCGGTGTAACGCACATAATCCTTCCCCGGAGCGAAGAATGAAAAATTATTTGACCAGCGCTGTCGCAATTTTTCTCACCGCAACAAGCGTTCGAGCGGACTGCCCCAAATTCGAGGAAATCAATTCCATCGTTGCGGCGTATGAGGCAAAGTTGCCGATTAAGCCGATCTTAAATTTGCGCAACCTCCTTGAGGCCTATTGCGCTCAGGGAAAACTGGCTGCGCAGATCGGCCGTATCAAGGGAACGCAAGCCGGATTTAAAGCCGGATACACCAGCCTCAGCACGCGCTCCGGCACCGATGTCGATCGGCCGTTGCGCGGATTGTTATTTCAAAATATGTTTTTGAAAGATGGTTCGGTCATTTCGGCCAATTTTGGCGCGCGCCCGCGTTATGCGGCGGATTTGATTGCCGTGGTGAAAGACGATGACTTGAATACTGCCGTAACATCGCTGGACGCACTCGAGCACATTTCATATTTCTTACCCTTCATCGATCTATCCGACCTCATTGTCGAAGAAGGCGCGCCCACTGATATGTTCAATTTGATTGCGACCAATATTGGCTCGCGCTGGGGCGTGCTGGGTGCGCCCATCACCGTGGAGGCGAGCGAGGAATTTCTCACTCGACTCGAGACCATGACAATCGTGATTGAAGACGAAAAGGGTGAAACCATCGGCCGCGGCAAGGGTAGCGATGTACTCGGCCATCCAATGAATTCGGTGCTGTGGATGGTGCGTGATTTGGCCCATTCCGCGCAGCGCGTTCAGCAGGGCGACAAACTCGGCGTGGGCGCTTTTTTCCCGGCCGGAACACCACAGGCAGGGCGAGCCATTAAGGTGACTTATCAGGGATTGCCGGGCGATCCGAGCGTTAGCGTGCGGTTTGAGTGACGCACACTTTCGCTACCGCCTTCGTTCACTTTATTGACGCAGATTTTTAGCCTTGCCCAGCCCTTCATGAACCAGTAACTAAACGGTAGGGTGGATCAAGCGCAGCGGATCCACCGTGGCGAACAGCGTTCGCCGGTTGCTTTTTTTGCTGTGGTGGATCCGCTGCGCTTGATCCACAAGTTCTGCGCGGTTCATGGTTCGCGTGCCGTGTTGGCCGCGCCGACACGGGCAGCTCGCAATGACCAGACTATCAGCGCTTGCGCCAAGCCGGGCCCAAGTGCGCACCGCCATCGACTTTGATCATTTCTCCGGTGATCATATCGCCATGTTCCACCAACCACACTGCGACCTCGGCTACATCGTCCGCGCTGCACGCTTTGCCGAGCGCGACATTCTCCGCGTACTTATCGACGAACTTGTCGTAGTCCGCCGGATTTTGAAAACGCGCCGTGTGCCAGCGCGTTACGATCAGGCCGGGGCACACCGCGTTAACTCGCACACTCGGCGCGAGGGCGCGTGCCAGAGCGAGTGTCATGGTGTTAAGCGCACCCTTGGACGCAACATAGGCATTCGATGAGCCCACGCCCGTGAGGCCGGACATCGACGAAATCATTACGACCGAGCCACCTTGCTTTTGCAGCGCGGGTACGGCGGCGCGCGTCATTTGATAGGGGCCGATAACATTGACGGCGTAGAGTCGCTGAAAATCCTCGGCGTCGATGCCGTCGAGATCGCGCTGATCGACGAACTTGGTGATCGCCGCGTTGTTAACCAGGCCGTCGATGCGCCCCCATTTATCCAGCGCCGTTTGGACAATGCGTTTGCAGTGCGCATCTTGCGCAACATCGCCTTGCACCAACAGGGTTTCGCCACCGGCAGCATGGCATTCAGCCTGCGTCGCTCGTGCTTCTTGCTCGCTCTTACTGAAGTTGATGACGACGCGCGCGCCTTTTTTGGCGAGTTGAACCGCACATGCGGCGCCGACGCCGACCGCCGAGCCAGTGACAATACAAACGGCTGATTTTAGATCCATGGATTTTCCTATTCAGATTTCCAGTATTGAGAAGCGACGTGTAACTGAGTCGCGCTTGCCCCTCACCCTGCACCCTCTCCCCGAAGGGACGAGGGGAATTTTCTCCCTCTCCCGTTTGCGGGAGAGGGTTGGGGCGGGGTGGCCTACGGCCATGAGGGGCAGGCGCTTATTTGTACCATCATCGGAAATTAGAGTTTGCTGGTGCGAATTGTCGCGTCCTTACGCTTAAGCACGCTAGGCTTCAACTTCGTTCCCAACCCCGGCCCGCTCGGCGCCGTGATGTAGCCATTCTTCAGCGGCGGCAATTGGGTCACCAGTTCTTGATACCAATCATGATAAAACGCGCGCACCACTTCTTGCACTAAAGTATTGGTGCAATTGAGCGATAG
>JANNMV010000572.1:0-3238 GCA_031398205.1 Pseudomonadota bacterium
GGGACGCGGGTTCTAGGCACGCTCAACAATTGCGCGAATGGTTACACGCCATGGGGAACTTACCTCACTTGCGAGGAAAACTGGAGTTTTTATTTCGTCAATTCCTCGGGCAACATCAGCGACCGCGAGAAACGCTATGGCCTCACCCAACAGGGGCTGCGCTACCGTTGGCACGAACACGACGAGCGCTTCGACAGCGCAAAACACCCGAACGAAGTGAATCGCTTCGGCTGGGTCGTTGAGATCGATCCGTTCGATCCGACTTCAATGCCGATCAAGCGCACCGCCCTTGGCCGCTGCAAGCACGAAGGTGCGACAACGCGCTTGGCATCCGATGGCAGAGTCGCCGTGTATATGGGCGACGACGAGCGCTTCGAATACATCTATAAATTCGTCAGCCGCGATCGCTTCGACGTCACGCACCCCAAAGCCAATCGCAATCTACTCGATCACGGCGCGCTGTACGTCGCCCAGTTCAACGCCGGCGGCAGCGGCGACTGGCTGGAGTTAACCCATGGCAAAAATGGCCTCACGTCCGAAAACGGTTTCGCTGATCAAGCCGACGTGTTGGTGCGCACGCGCACGGCGGCGGACCGCGCCGGCGCGACGAAAATGGATCGGCCGGAGTGGGTCGCCGTGCATCCGCAAAGCGGCGAAGTATTCGTCACCTGCACCAACAACAGCAAACGCACGGCGGACAACGTTAACGCCGCCAACAATCGCATCGACAACAGCTTCGGCCACATCATCTCTTGGCTGGAAGACGGCGCCGACGCGGCGGCGACGAATTTTCAGTGGCAAGTTTTCGTGGCCTGCGGCGATCCGAGCTTGGCCAAAGCCGACAAGAAAGGCAACATCAAAGGCGATCTATTCGCCTGCCCCGATGGTCTTTGCTTTGACCCGCAGGGATTCCTGTGGATCGGCACCGATGTCTTCTGCGACGTGTTGAACCAAGGGGAGTTCGTCAATTTTGGCAACAATCAACTTCTCGCTACGGACACCCAAAGCGGCGAAATCAAGCGCTTCCTCACCGGCCCCGTCGGTTGTGAAATCACCGGCCCGGTGTTCGCGCCAGACGGGCGCAGTTTATTCGTCAACATTCAACACCCCGGTGAAAACCCCAACATGCGCTCCGATCCTTCGAACGCCAAAGCATTCAGCAGTTGGCCCGATGGCGATAAGGGCAACAAACCGCGCTCGGCGACGATTGTGATTCGTAAAGACGATGGCGGGGTGATCGGGAGTTAATCGCGTCGCGAACCGCCGGTTTCGGCGCCACGCCGAGGGGAAACCCGGGGCGCGTTAGCAACCAAAGCCACTGATGGCTAGCAACACGCCCTCGGAAAAGTGTGGCCAAATCTTAGCGCAGTCCTTCTCTTTAAATCCGGGAGACGCTAAAAATGGAACTTCTCGAACAAATCGAATCACAGTTGATTTCCAACCGATTGCCGCTAGTGGCTGTCACCGTCGCCGCGGTACCCTATGCAAATACACCCATCGTACTGGGATTACACTGGCACGGCTTTGTCGAGATAAAGTTGATCGATGCCGCCGACGCGCAGCCGCTCCGATACGAATCGGTACCCAGTTCAGCCCTACAACTCAACGAACGCTGGGACGACTTTGCTCAGCTCGACCACGCCGCGCTGGAAGTAGCATGGGAGTTGGGCGCCTGGGACATCGCGCGCTATGAGGCCTCCCCATGGGCGCGCTTCGGCGCCGAGCCGCAAGAGGCGATTGACTGCATGAGCGCGTTCGGCGTCTACCCCTACGAGCTCGACGGTCATTCGCCCTTTGTTGCCGATGTGCCCGATGCCGATGAATTGCTTGAGACTGCGGCGAAACGCGGCTATGTCAAATGGCAGTTCCGGCCGGTGCGCGGCGGAATCTGGGCAGAAGTGAGCGACGATGTGACGCTGGAAAACGGTGGTTATCGCAACGCGCCGTGCCCCTATTTGAGCAAATCACCACGTATCGGAAAGGCGCGCAAAGTGGTTTACCGGTTTGGGCGAACCAGGCAGGAGATCGATTAGGTCTCGTTGCTGCATCCAGGGCGTTTCCACTTGAACGGTTACGCCACGGGTGTTTAGTCGAGCCGGCGCATCGAGGCTGCGACCCTTGAGTCGGTCGCTTTTTGCTATATCGCCGCGAATTCGCAACCGGATCACGACTCGCTGTGCACCTTCCGCAAGCGCTTTCTCAACGAGACCGGGTAGCCCTAGGCTAGCCACTGGCCTAGGGCCATCGAGGCGCAACAGGAAGCCGAGGTCAAGCAATTGCTCGCACGCGCCGAGGCCGCCGATCACGCTCGAGGAAACACCCGAAGCCGCTATCAAACCAGCCCCGCACACTAATCAAAGCCCCAAGAATCGGCACCAGAGTGCCATTTCTCACGCAACACTCGTGTGATTGTCTTCTCGCCGCCTAGCTAGGCGATAGATTGAGGGTTCGCGAAAAACGCCGTTTGAAATCCCTATCCGCAAAGCCATTCCACCTTTCTATCGCGCGAGTTGGAGTTGACCGTCTATTCCGCATTACGCTATGGAATCGCCATCCGGCGCCGGTAATCCGCTTAACTCCTACTTGACCTAGTAGGTTTTTTTGCGGTCGTTGTTGTTATTCTGGTCGCAACAACAGTGCAAAGGAACAATCATGACAATACGCACTCGGGTGATCGCGATTTGCATCATAAAACACCTCGTATCCATTTGCCTGCTGGCGAAGGCGCCTGGGTTCGCAAGCGCCGAGTTTTCAGACGTTGGCAGTAGCGCAAAGTGTCGCCAGGTCCCGACGCTATGTATTCGCTAAGATCGGCTCATCGCGAGGTCTGGGACATGGGTCGCAACAATTTTGACGGATCGGTCAGCAATGCATCGATTGCCATATCCCGAATGGGGAGAAGCGCGCGCGGCCTGGCCACGGCCGATGCGATTGTGGAAATTTGCTGCCTAGGCCACTTCTCCCTGCGCCACAGCTCGAACTCGGCGCCAACGCCCCTCAAGCATAACAGTCGGCCCGCGGCGTTGTTGCTTCTGTTAATCGCGGCTGGACCCGAGGGTATCGAGAAGATCGATGCAGAATTGAAGCTGTGGCCGCAAGCCGAGACTGCGCCGGCGGATAGCACCCTGGATACCACGTTGTACCGCCTGCGCAAGTTGCTTGGTAGCCAACGGGCAATAGAAGTCAGCAACGGAATCCTGCGTTTGGATGAGCGCTACGTCTCGGTTGATGCGTGGAT
>JANNMV010000587.1:0-2425 GCA_031398205.1 Pseudomonadota bacterium
GAAGATCTCGCCGCGCTGGAAAAGGGATTGCCAAACCTGGAACGCCACGTCAACAACGTGACGCATCATTTCGGCCTGCCCTGCGTGGTGTCGATTAATCATTTCACTCACGATACCGACGCCGAGGTGAAACTACTGCAAGATAAATTATCGAAACTGGGAGTGAATGTTGTTCTCGCCAAGCATTGGGCGCACGGCGGCGCGGGCGCGGAAGATTTGGCTCACGCCGTGGTGAAACTTTGCGACAACCCGACATCGAAAATGAAATGGGTCTACGAAGACCAAGCAACGTTGTGGGACAAAATCAAAACCATTGCGACGAAAATTTATGGCGCTCTCGATATTTCTGCCGATGCCAAGGTGAAAGCGCAGTTGCAGAAATTCCAAGAAGACGGTTATGGTCATTATCCCGTTTGCATCGCGAAAACTCAGTATTCATTTTCCACGGACGCAACAGCCCGCGGCGCGCCGAGCGGCCATATTGTGAACGTCCGCGAAGTGCGACTTTCGGCGGGCGCGGAGTTCATCGTCGCCGTGTGCGGCGACATTATGACCATGCCGGGTTTGCCGAAAATTCCTTCGGCGGAAAGAATCGACCTCGACGAGAATGGCAAAGTTGTCGGCCTATTCTAACGGCGAAGTCCCGCGCTATTGGGACGATGCGATCGCGGGCTTGAGCAAGCGCGATCGCGTGCTGAAAAAAATCATCGCGGACTATCCGCGCAGCGTCATGACCTGCCGCGGCGAACCATTCTTTACCCTCGCCCGCGCCATCGTTGGCCAGCAAATCTCCGTCAAGGCAGCGCAAAGCGTCTGGGGGAAACTGATGCTCGCGTATCCGGAATTCACAGCAGAAAAAATGCTTCGCGCCCGCGTCACGCGCATGCGCACCTGCGGCCTTTCCGAACGTAAAGCCGAGTACATCCGCGATCTCGCCCACCATCTTGCAAAGGGTAAAATCGAGCCGTCGGGCTGGGCCGAGCGGCACGATGACGACATCATCAAAGACCTGATCCAAGTCAAAGGCATCGGCCGCTGGACCGCTGAAATGTTTTTGATGTTTAACTTATTGCGCGCCGACGTTTTGCCGCTCGGCGACATTGGCCTGCTGAACGCGATTCACCTGCATTACAACGACAGCGAACCGATGCATTTAGACGACGTCAAAGCCCTCGCCGAAAAGTGGCGGCCATGGCGCAGTGTCGCGACTTGGTTTCTCTGGCGCAGCCTGGATCCTATTCCCGTCGACTACTAATCGCGCCACGAGACGCATGGCCATTCGCACGCAGCGCATGCACTGCCACGACCGGGTGTCCTAGGGCCAGGCAAGCTGGGAGCCGCTGCTGGCGGCACCCGCAATATCGTTTCGGCCGCTCAGGTTTTTCTTGATTTCTTATGCCCTGGTGGATCATGATGTCGTGTGATCAGTTGAATTCCGTGAAGCAATGCCCGGTCGCTCGTGCCGCTGCGATTAACCGTCACCCTGTCCAAGATGGCTATTATTGTTCGATCGAAAAAAGGAACATAAATGACCGCCACTTTCATTGCGCTTTTAATCGCGTTCGCGGGCCTGATCGCGCTATGCAATGCGCGTGCGAAAGGTTGGGTATGGGTCGCTGCGGTTGCCATCTATCTGATCGGAATGATGGCCCTCTTTCCCGGGCCGCGCAGCGTCTTGCTCTGGGTCGTGGTTTGGCTGGCTTTTAGCGCCATTGCCGTTACTCTCAATCACATTCCGCTGCGCCGCCGCTTGGTCAGCGATCGGCTATTCGGTTGGTATAAAACGTTGCTCCCCGCCATTTCGCAAACCGAGCGAGAGGCGCTCGAAGCCGGCACCGTGTGGTGGGACGGCGAACTGTTCACCGGCAGGCCAAATTGGACCAAACTCCTGAGCTATCCGAAGCCCACCCTCAGCGCTGAAGAGCAAGCGTTTCTTGATGGGCCAACGGAACAGTTATGCGCCATGGTCGACGATTGGAAAATCACCCACGAACTTTACGATCTCCCAGCCGAAGTCTGGCGGTTCATCGGTGAAAAAGGTTTCCTCGGCATGATCATTCCGAAGCGCTATGGCGGCTTGGAATTTTCCGCGCGCGCGCATTCGGAAGTGGTAATGAAATTATCCTCCCGATCCAGCGCCACCGCCGTGACGGTGATGGTGCCGAACTCGTTGGGCCCGGCAGAACTGCTCATGCATTACGGCACCGAAGAGCAGAAAAATCATTACTTACCGCGTTTGGCGAAAGGCATGGAGATTCCGTGCTTCGCGCTGACCGGGCCGGACGCCGGCTCTGACGCCGGATCGATTCCCGATTTCGGCATCATCTGCCGCCAAGATTGGGATGGCGAGAAAGACGTGCTGGGTATGCGTGTGACCTGGGAAAAGCGCTACATCACGCTCGGCCCCGTCGCGACCTTGCTCGGC
>JANNMV010000602.1:0-7868 GCA_031398205.1 Pseudomonadota bacterium
AACATGGATTCCCGCCTTCGCGGGAATGACACATAGGTAACGGTGAATTCTATTAGGCAAAATGGTGCATCACAACCTCGCCATAATTCATCATCACATTGTCCGCGCCGCGCCGCGCCGCCACCTAGGCGCCACTAATTGCTTAAATTCAATTCGTAGCACCGTTCCTCCTCCACGTTATTTTTTGGTTCTCGGTGTTACCATTCCCAATGTGAATCACGACTGACAATAGTGTCGTCCCCGCGAAAGCGGGGACCCAGTGTCGTTAAACGAAAGACACGGGATTCCCGCTTTCGCGGGAATGACGATCTGAGAATTTGCCGCATCACCTTTAAAAAAACGTCGAGGAAAATATGGCTCTAACTTTCTACTACGGTTCCGGTTCACCCTTCGCCTGGCGCGTCTGGTTGTCGCTGGAACACAAAGGCCTCCCCTATGAAATCAAGTTGCTGTCCTTCGATGCGAAAGATACCCATACGCCGGAATTCCTCGCGCTCAATCCGCGTGGCCAGGTGCCGGTGATTACCGACGGTGATTTCGCGTTGTACGAATCGGCGGTGATTCCCGAATACCTCGAAGATCGGTATCCGTCGGCCGATGCAGCTCATGCGCTGCTCCCGAAAGATGTCCAACAACGCGCACTGGCGCGGCGTTTGGCCCATGAGGTGGACACGTATTTGTGGCCGCAGTCGTACAAACTGGTGGTTCAGTATTGGTTCACGCCGGAAGCCGAGCGCAATCCCGGCATCATCGCCAAACACAAGATGGGCTTGCTCGAAGAACTTAATTTTCTGGAAAAGGAAATGCGCGGCGATTGGCTTGCCGGGCCACTGTCGATTGCGGATTTCACGTTGTATCCATTTTTGGCTTCCATGTTTCGCATCGAAGCGAAAAAGGATGCGAGCTTGGGCATCAGCGCCGCGCTGCCGCCGAAGATCGCCGGCTGGCGCAAACGTTTCGAGTCGCTGCGGTATTTTCAGAAGTGTTTGCCGCCACACTGGAAATGACATGAGCCACCATCGCGAGGAGGCCGAAGGCCGGCGCGGCGATCTCGCTCTTGAGCCGTGCTACTGAAAAGCGAGATTGCTTCGCTACGCTCGCAATGACCTGTGGGTAAAGGAATGGCGTGGCTTAATTGCTGCGCCCAAACGAATTTGCCGCTCCACGCACCTCAAATTTAATCGTGTCGAGTTGCTTGCCGTTTGCGTCGATTAAGGCGAGGGTGAAATTTCCCGGTTGCGGCTGCCACCAACTTGCCGAAATCGCGTTGCCGCCTTTTGCTTCAGTCAACGACCAGCGCAGCGTTTTGTTTTCCGGCGCGGCTTCGAAACGCACGCGCTGGCTCGCCGGTGGAATGTCAGGATCCAGCGATAAAATTTCTCCGTCGCGCGGATAGGCGATGCGTGGACGGCTCGCCGCGGCGGGTTTTAGCGTAGCGCCGCTGGTTTCGGTGCCGGACAAAAATAACTCCGTCGCTCCCGGCGCAGACGCAGCGCGCATAACGTTTGCGGGCAACTTGGGCGGCGCGTCCGGCGAATTGGCATTGAGATAATTCATTACTGCGAGCCAAATCGGCGCCGCGCCGGTGACGCCGGAAACGTGGGTCATCGGCGCGCCATCAAAATTGCCGATCCATACGCCGACCGTGTAACGCTGGGTAAATCCGATGCACCAGTTATCGCGCATGTCTTTGCTGGTGCCGGTTTTCGCCGCGCTCCAATAACGGGTGGCGAGCGCGTTTTCCAAACCAAAACTTAAACTGCGTGCCACGCGATCCGACAGAATATCGTTCACGATATATGCCGCGCCAGGATCAAGCACCAGCGCGGCTTCTGGCGATGCCTTGCTTGGGAGCGACAACTGGAGCGGCCCCTGGCGGCCCTCGTTTGCGAGCGTGCGGTAGGCGTTGACCAATTCCCACAGGCTGACTTCCGCGCCGCCGAGCGCCAGCGCCGGGCCGTAGAAATCGTCGCCTTGGTCGAGTTGGGTTAAACCGAGCTTCTGCAAACGTTGCAGAAAATGGTCGCCGCCGACCAGTGTCAAAGTTTTGACGGCCGGCACATTTAGTGAACTCGCCAGCGCCGTGCGCACGCTCACCCAGCCTTGAAAATCGCGGTCGTAATTTTGCGGCACGTACAGTCCCGTCGCCGTGTTGACGTTAAGCGGCGAATCATCGAGCGGCGAGGCGGCGGTCAATATTTTCTTTTCCAGCGCCAGTTGATAGAGAAAGGGTTTTAGCGTCGAGCCCGCTTGACGGAACGCGCGCACGCCGTCGACATGCGCCGCGCTGGAGGCCGTGCCGCCGTTACCGAGATAGGCCAACACCTCGCCGCTGCGATTGTCGATCGCGAGAACGGCGCCGTCGCGCACATTGCGTGCAGTGAGTTGCGTTAACTCCCGCCGCAAGGTGTGCAGTGCAAAGCGTTGCAGATCGCCGTCCAGCGTCGAGCGCGCGCTGGGCGTGGTTTTGCTCAGCAGTTGGCGCGCCACATGGGGCGCGTCGGCGATTTGGCGTAGGTCGCTGTGGGGGCTTGCCAAAATCGTGCCGATGCGCGCGGACAGCGCGGCGCAATCGGGAATTTTGCTCAACGTACAAGCGCGGCGCGCCACCTGCGGCGCCGTGGCGTTGGGGGAGGGTAGCAGCGCGGTCAGAAAAACCGCGTCGCTTTGATCCAGGCCATCGGGCGCTTTGCCAAGCAGGGCGCGGCTCGCGGCGTGAATGCCGGCGATTTCGCCACGCCAACTAACCAAATTCAAATAGGCCTCAAGGATTTGTTGCTTACTCCAAACGCGTTCCAGCGCCAGCGCGGCGCGAATCTGCGCCCATTTCTGCGCCACATCGCGTTGGCCGTGCCTGGCGCTGAGTTTGGCATCGAGCAACGCGGCGAGTTGCATGGTGAGGGTGCTGGCGCCGCGATTGCCCCGGCCCCACGCCCCGTCCCAAACGGATCGCGCCAAGGCCAGCCAATCGACACCGTGATGACTGTGGAAGCGATGATCCTCCGCCGCCACCACGGTTTGCGCCAAAACCGGGGAAATGGCGCCCAGCCCCAGCCAAGGCAGTCGCCGCCCGCGAAAATCCACCCGCAACTCGTGAATTACTCGCCCGTTGCGATCCAGCAATTGGGCGTCGCTTGGTTGGAATTGAGCTTTTATGCGCTCGAAATTCGGCGGACTTTCAGCCCAAAACAGCGCCGTCACGCCGGCCAAGAGGAGCGCAACGACGATGACTACGGCAATGGAATAATTATTTAACCGTTTGATTAAAAACATATAACATAAAAATGTGGCATACCGATCGGGCCTTCAGAGCATACGCGTAACATATTAAGGGTGTCATTCCCGCGAAGGGTGTAGCAGGGGTTGCGGCTTGGACACAAGCCGCCTGCGTAACGGTTCGGACTTGCAAGTCCGAACGCGCGCTGCAAGCGGGAATCCATAGGGCGGCTGCAAAGCCCGCCATGGCGCCAAAGCCCCAGGCCTTGTTCCAGCCCGAAACCGAGTCGTAAACCGATGCGCCCCATGGATTCCCGCCTACGCGGGAATGACAGCGATTTCGGTTTGAGGCCAGCGCAGTTAGCACGTTTGCCTTCCCCCGGGCGAGAAATCTTGTTGCAATTTAACAACAAGCGCCCGCCATAGAGGCAGCGCTTGTCACTAAGAACTTGAGCCAACGAAGCATTTTTTGGCATTATGGTACCAACTTCTCAGTTTAGAGAGGTGCTAGCAAGTCAGGCAGTCCGCCTGTGAGGGGGGTAAGCTTGTAAAGGCGCCCACTTAGATATTCAAATTTTAGGAGATTTTCAATGAAACGTACTTTAGTAGCATTAGCAGTTGCGGGCGCCTTCCTAGCTCCGGCTGCAGCTATGGCTGACGGCAGCGGCATTACGCTAAGCGGTGTGGTGCACGGTGATATCGGGTTTGGTCAGGAGAAGGACAACAACGGAACCAAGGTGTACGATCGCCAGGCGAACATCGGTACCTTCGCAACCCGTTGGCAAATCGATGGCACGGAAGATCTGGGTTGGGCGCAAGCGATTTTTGGCTTGGCTGTGGATCAGCAGTTTGCCGGCTCTGCACGTGGAGGTAGTGGCAAAGCCACGAACAACAATAACGTTGGCGATATCAATAACCGCAACAGCTTTTTGGGTTTGACGGGTGGTTTCGGCACGATCAAGATTGGTCAAAACGAGCACCAGTATGAGATTCAGCAGATTATTCAAGATCCGGATCCCGCCGCCGAAAGTACTCATTCCACTTTGGGGCTTATGACGTCGTGGGGGATAGCTGGCCGCCAGAATTTCACCTCTCGTGATCCGCAAAGTGTTTGGTATACATCGCCGAATTTTGGCGGTGTTACGGTTGATGTTGCGTACATTACGCCGAGAGGTGGCAAGGTCGGTAGCGTTAATCCGGATGGCTATCAATTAGCGGCACAATGGAAATCTGCTTTTGGTCTTGCTCTCTACGGCGCAGTTGCTCGCTATAACGACGAAGACGGTGCGACCGATAGTAAAAATGACGCGATGCGTGTTGGCGTAGGCTATGGCATGGAACTGTTCCAAGTTGATGTCTTTGGCGAGCAGCTCAAGTACAAGGAAGCCGGACTTACTGATAAACGCGTCAACATGGGTGTTTCTGGCGCATTAAATTTCGGCCAACATCACATTCGTGCGGCATTTAGCACCGCTGGTAAGCTGAAACGCAATGGAACGAATCAAGATGATACACAAGCCCGCTTGTTCTGGATTGGTTACGCGTACACAATGTCCAAGCGTACCGAGTTACAAGTGAACTATGGCAAACTGGATAATAAAGCAAACGCGCAGTTTGGTGCGGGTGGCGGTGCGGTATTGTCCCCGGGTAACGACGCCGACCGCTTTGGCGTTGGCATCCGTCACACGTTCTAATTTCAACCCGGCCTAGCCGGGGCGAAAGTTGTAAACTTAAACGGGCGCCTTCGGGTGCCCGTTTTGTTTTTCAAGAAAAATGTAGCCTGGATTAGCGAAGCGCAATCCGGGAACTTTACATCCCGAACTTAGGCCCACCGTACCGGCGGCTTGGTTTGCGGCGGGGTGAGTGGAAGAAATTTATGCGGCGAGTTTCTTGCGCGTTGCTCGGCTTACTTGTTTGGTCAGTCGTTGCGTATCGGCTGCAACTTTAAGAAGTGTGCGTAACGCTTCGTTGACGGATTCGGACGTCGGAAAGCTTTTTGCAAGATCGGCGTGTAGGGAGATTAAGTTTGTACCTTTTTGAAATTCCGCATAATGCTTCCCGCGCACGCCTTTACCTAAGTCCGCGCGGGTATATTCCGGCCGTAACGTATCAATATCAGCTTTCTTCATAAATTTTCCTTTCTTGGCGCGTGGCCCTTCGAGCGCTAATAAGGCGAATAACCCGGCCGCGTTCAGAATACGACACAATTATAACGCTTGCCTGACCAGATAAACCAATAGTGAGAAACCGCGACTCGCCGATTGAATGATCGGGATCGCGAAACGTGTAAGCTAGCGGATCACCGAATATTGCCGCAGCCTCTTCAAACGTAACGCCGTGCTTAGAAACATTCGTCGACGCTTTTGCCGGATCCCAAACGATTTCCATACTCATATTCTAACAAATCACACCGACCCATGCTAAACGTAAGCTTGGCAAAATTATGGTACGATATACACGTATAGCATAAATGGAAAACCATGATGTTGGCGATTCGTCTCCCCGAAGAATTGGAAACGCGACTGGATAAACTTGCTGCCAAAACGGGGCGCACCAAAACCTATTACGCGCGCGAGGCAATCTGCGAATATCTCGACGATCTGGAAGATTATTACCTTGCCGAGGCGAGAACGCGCGGTAAGGCAAAAACCATTTCCCTAGACGAGGTGGAGCGTCAGCTTGGTTTGGCGGATTGAGTTTGATCCGCGCGCGGTAAAGGAGTTATCGAAATTCGATCGCCCTATTCAGCAACGGATCATCAAGGTTTTGCGCGAGCGTATTGCGACTTTGGTCGATCCGCGAAGTATCGGTGAGGCATTGCGTGGAGAGGAACTCGGCCGCTTCTGGAAATATCGCATCGGTGCTTATCGAGTGATTTGTGACATCCGCGATGAGGATATTGTGGTTCTCGTCATACGGATCGGTGATCGGAAGGAAGTTTACGAGAAATCGTAATTTGCCACTGATTCCGGCGAGCTTCTCCGGCGCGCTCAGCCACCCTATCCACGCATGGGTATCGAGCACAATCACTTATTAAATAAGAAAGGCTGCAAAAAGCGACCCTGAATTGCGAGCGAGGCCAAGTGTCGTGCGTCACTTTGTTTGCAACGCATAGGCAACGATGTCGTAATGCGTGCGATGACGCTCCTGCTGTCGTTCCCGCGAAGGCGGGAACCCATAGGGCAAATGCCGGCGCGAAATAGGCGCACCTTGCGTGAAGGTTTATTTGGGCAACTTTGACGGCCCTATGGATCCCCGCCTGCGCGGGGATGACAGCCGGGTACTTTCGGTATTTCTCGGAAAATAAAGCCGGTTTAGCTTTGAGCACTACGCTAGAAATCGAACAGGTCGCGCAACGCGACGGCTTATTTCGTCGTCGATCTTAACGCTGGCCGAGGTAACCGGCCTATCGAACTTCCTCTGCATAAGATTGAGCGAGAAGCGCGAGTCCGGAGTCGGCAGCCGCGCGACTCACACCCGCTTGATCGCAGGTATTCGCGATGTCGGAGACGGTCGCCCGCTGCATGTCGCGCGGCCAACGTTCATCGTCGAATTCCGTGCCGCGGTGCATGGTGCAGCGGTTGTCCCACATGACTAAATCGTGCACGCGCCAGCGGTGGGTGTAGACGAATTGGCGTTGCGTGGTGTGATTGATGAGTTGGTCGATCAGTGCGCGGCCTTCAGCGTCCGGCATGCCGAAAATTTTGCCGGCATGGGAGGCGAGGTAGAGTGACTTGCGCCCGCTTTCGGGGATAGTGCGCACCAGCATTTGCGGCGCCGGCGGTAACGCGGCGCGCTCGTCGTCGGAAAAGTCGGTGAAGCCCAGGCGCGCGCGGGAATTGAAAATCGAATGTTCCGCCATCAAGCCTTCGAGACGCTGTTTCAGCTCATCGCTCAACGCATCATAGGCGGCGCGCTGATCGGCGAATTCCGTGTGGCCGCCGACCGGCGGAATCGAGCGCGAATAGAGGATCGAGGCGAAGGCCGGCAACATGCGGAAGGAACTATCCGTGTGCCACAAGCGATTGCCCAGATTGTATAGACGCTGACGGCTTTCGCGGTCGAGTGTTTTATTTTCCGGGCTTAGGTTGGAGACATCCGCAAGCTCTTCGCTGACGCGCATTGGCTCGCCCTTGCGATAGACCGAAATGCTGGTTTCCAGCGGGCCCATTTGCCGCGCGAAACCCAAATGTTGCGCGGTGGTGAGCTGTTGCTCGGGGAAAACCAAAACGGAATATTTCGAGAACGCGTTCTTCACATCCGCGAGAACGTCCGCTGCCAATGGTTGCGACAGATCAAGATCACCGACTTCGGCGGCGAAGTCCGGCGTGACCGGAAAAATGCTAAGGCTCATGGCGCGGAACTTTCTAGGCGTCGGGTGGGCAATACACCTCGAAGCAATTGCCTTCCGGGTCGAATACTTGAATCGAATTGAATCTGCCGCGCAGCATGATTTCTTTGTCGAATTGTCCGGCCCATTTTTTCAGCGTCGCGTTCGATTCGACGCGAAAACCGAAATGTGCATCGGTGCGTTTGCCCAAGGGTTCACCGGGAACAAAAACGAGCAGCACATCGTCGCCAATGGCGCGGTGTTCATCGCGAGTTAAGTCAAAGGTATCGCAATACCAAGTCGCTAAGCCGATGGGGTCTTT
>JANNMV010000614.1:0-1515 GCA_031398205.1 Pseudomonadota bacterium
AATCGCGCCGATGATGGCCAGGCGGCTCGCGCCGACTCGTTTTGCGCCGAAGACGGCCGCGAGGTAATCGATCACGAAAGCAAGAACGGTGAGTATGCCAAGGACGATGAGGGTGATGGCGCCGACTTTGTTGAAGCCATCTTGGTAGGCGATTAACAATAATCCGCCGAAGATCAGCGGTACGCCCGGTAGCGCGGGTAATACCGTGCCGGCGAGGCCGATGATGACGAGTATGATCGCGAGGGCGGTTAGCACGATGGTCGTCGTGAAAATTATGAGCCGCGCGGATTGGCGGGGCTTGGGTTTTGTGGAATGGTTTTTACAGTCGGGTTAACCGTTTTCATTTCGAGGCCGCCAAGCCGAAGAAACTGTTTCTGTTCGTTCTGAAAAGCAGATTCTTCGCGTTGCTCAGAATGACAGTCTCGCGAATGTTACATGTGCCCTAACTACCTTTTACACCGCGAATCACTACTTCGACGCGGCGGTTTGGCGCAAGACACGCAACCAACGCCGGCGTTTTCTTCGTGCCTTTGCATTGCTTGACGGGCTGGCTCGATCCTTTGCCCAGGGTCTTGATGACGGCGCCATCGACGCCATTTTTGATGAGGTATCTTTTGACGGTGATCGCCCGGCGTTCTGACAATGCTAGATTCGCCACTTTTTTGCCAAGCCGATCGGCATGACCGATGACGGTGATGCTTTCAACGCTGTCGCGGTTGTATGCGGCGAGTTGCGCAGCGAGGCTATCTAATTTGCTGATGCCTTCGGATAGGATGCTGCCTTCGTCGGATTTGCCGAAGCGAAACAGGGCGTCGCCTTGCAACGAAATCTTTTCGTAGCTTGGGGCGGCGGGCATGTCGTAGCTCGGGCGCACTTCGGCCGTTGCGCGGCCTGGATCGCCGGCGCTGTTATCTTGTACGATGCCCGGTGCACCGATGCCGTTTTCCTTCATGGGCGCGGGCGTCGCGGTGGCGGGTGCCGGGGCGGGGGCAGGTTTCGCCATTTCTTCGTCGCCGGATGTAGCCGTATCGGTCGCGGGTTTTAAGCCTTGTTTGTCGCAATCGCCGGTTTGGCTTGGATCGCCGAGTGTTGCGCCGATATTGACGCAATCGCCGTAGCCACTGGTGATGGTTTTGCCG
This sequence comes from Pseudomonadota bacterium, assembly GCA_031398205.1. Classification (GTDB taxonomy): domain Bacteria; phylum Pseudomonadota; class Gammaproteobacteria; order Burkholderiales; family JALYOK01; genus JALYOK01. Next base: position 1,140 of record JANNMV010000614.1, read on the forward strand.
GACGAGTCTTGCACATGGGAATGGACACGGCCATCGTGCGAGGTCACTCGCATCGGCTCCAACGTCGGCGCGTCGCTGGGGATAGGATCCGCCTGCGCAACTTGATCCGGTGGCGCTCCGTCGCCCCAGGGATTGATACTCTTGATCCACGAACACCCCGACACGCTCAGCGCTAGCATGGAGGCAGCAATCGCCCGTTGAATGGTTTTTTTGTTCACGCCGTTCTCCTATGCCCAAAGCTCATCAATAATGATGGAGATTATAACAAGTTACCTTGGCGTTATTCAAAATCCGATCCGTTGCTGGCGCAAAAACGATCATCTATGAAGTGAAATAGAACACCTGCGCACGATGCAAAAATCTTGCCTCGCGATAG
>JANNMV010000020.1:0-3855 GCA_031398205.1 Pseudomonadota bacterium
GCGCCAGTAACCGACACGCTGTCCCGTATCGACGAACGTTGACGAAAGATGCCAGTTCGGCACATCGTACGGGAAGTTTTCGGCGGCTTCCATCATGAACGGATCCACACCCTTTTGCACTGCACCCGGGAACAGGCGCGCAGAGATAGAGGGTGACGCGATCTTGTATTTGTAGGCGGACGGCATGCCGTTCGAATCCAACGCCACGGTAATCTTCTGCAAGCTGACCGGACGATAGGAGTCGTTCATCATGTCGTTTTCGCGCGACCAAATGGTTTTGACCGCCACGCCCGGCATCGCTTTAGCAATCACCGCAGCTTGCGCGACGAAGTCCATCTCGATCTTACGACCGAAACCTCCACCCAGGTACGTCGTGTGGACGTTGATCTGCTCAGGCTTGAGGCCGGTCGCAGCGGCAACCGTCGGCGGCACCAGAGTTTGGAACTGTGTCGGCGCCCAAACTTCCGCACTGTCGCCCTTGATCAGGACGGTCGCGGTGAGCGGTTCCATTGCGCTGTGGGCCAGGAACTGGAGTTCGTACTCCGCTTCCAACTTCTTGGCGGCGCTGCCCAATGCGGCATCTACGTCACCACGAGTCTTGACTTCGACCCCTTCTTTCGCCATGCCGTCGGCCAGCATCTTGGAGATGCCTTCGCTGCTGAGCGTTGCGTTCTTAGTCACATTCCATTTGATATTGCCCTTGGTCAGCGCTTGTTTCGCATTCCAATAGCTATTGGCGATTACGGCCACACCATTAGTGTAAGTGTCGTTGAACTTTACGACTTTCTTCGCACCTGGGGAGGCCATCATCGCTGCTTCGTCGAAGCTAGCGACTTCGCCACCGATAACGGGACACATTTCCACGGCGGCGATCATCATGCCGGGGACTTTAACGTCGATACCGAATTCAGCCGTGCCATTCACCTTGTAAGGTGAGTCGAAACGCTTAAGCGGCTGGCCGATGATTTTCCACTGGGAAGGATCTTTCAGCTTCGGCTCTTTCGGCTCGGCTTGTTTCATCGCACCGGCGGCGAGGGAACCGTAGCTGGCTTTCTTCCCGCCTGGGCCCATGACATAGCCCTTGCTGGTGGTCAGTTGGCTGGCATCCACACCCCACTGTGCAGCGGCGGCGGCCACGATCATCTCGCGGGCGCCGGCGCCGGCTTGACGCAGGTAGGTGAACCCGTCGCGAACGGACGTAGAACCGCCGGTCAACTGCGCGCCGAAAATGCGGTTGATGTAGGGCGCGGCTGCCGGCGGTATGCCGACTTGCAGATCATTCAGGTCGATATCCAACTCTTCGGCGACCAGCATGGGCATCGCGGTGTAAACACCTTGACCCATTTCGGAACGGGAAGCGTAAATGCTGACCTTGTTGTCTTTGGAAATACGGATCCACGCATTGGGCGCGAATGCATCACCGGGGAAGTCAACCAGGCGGCTGGTACCGTGGGATACGGTGACTGCGCCGGCGTTTGGCACATTCAAACCGAGGATAAATGCACCACCGACGGCGGCGCTGCCTTGCACGAATGCGCGGCGGCCTTGATTAGATACTGTAGTTTTCATGATCGGTATCCTTATGCGAGTTGGGCGGCGCGTTTGATGCCCGCGCGAATCCGGTCATAGGTACCGCAACGGCACAGGTTACCGTTCATTGCGGCGGTAATGTCTGCGTCGCTGGGGTTCTTGTTGCTGGCCAATAATGCCGCTGCCGACATCATTTGACCAGACTGACAGTAGCCACACTGCACTACGTCTAACTCGAGCCAAGCTTTCTGCACCGGATGGTTGCCACCCAGACCTTCGATGGTTGTGATGGCCTTGCCGGCCACTGCCGAAACGGGGGTCACGCAAGAACGCGTTGCCACACCGTCAACGTGCACTGTGCAAGAACCGCACTGCGCCATACCACAACCGAATTTCGTGCCGGTCATGCCTAACGTGTCGCGAATCACCCACAGCAACGGCGTATCTGGCGATACGTCGGCGCTATGCGAAGATCCATTCACTTTGAGACTAATTGCCATTTAAGTTCTCCTTTGAAATGAACTGCTTTTATTGCTCTTTGCGAAACAAGACTCACAACACAAACCGGTTATGATTCCTCGAAGTCAGGCGCAACGGAAATTCAATGTTTACGCAGCTGCTCTCCTCCTTCAGACATCCCGAGTTGCATTAAAGTTTTAAACCTTGCGAAAGGCAATCGCTATCAGATTTGCTACGGTCGCCCTTAAGGATGGGATATCGAAAGATTCAGGCGCTATGATACTCTGAACCAAGGCTCGGGTGTCAAGCGCATCGCATTGTTTTTGTGGGCAACATTGGCTACTCTTGGAGAAATCCGAGCGCGGTTCGTTGCCGCATTGCCGGGGATGGCATCGGGTGAATTTGCCATCTCGCTTATACTTTCGCCTAACGCTCGCATTAAGTTCATCACGCAACACCATGAAACTATGAAATTCTTAACCCCGAGTGACGCCGAGCAGGCATTTTACGAGGCGTTCGAGATCGGCGAAATCACCGCCATGATGGCGGTTTGGTCGAAGGACGACGACATTACTTGCATCCATCCCCATGGTCCGCGTTTGATCGGCCGCAGCGCAATTGAAGCGAGTTGGCGCGGCATCCTCAACGCCAGCATCGGTGTGCGCTTTCAACTCACCGAGATTCGCGAATTCGTCGACCAAGCGCTCGCCGTTCGCGTGCTGTACGAAAATCTTTGGGTTCCCGGCGAAAATTCCCCGCGTCCGCCGATAATCGCCACTAACGCTTATCGCTACGGCAAAACCGGCTGGCGCATGGTGTTGCATCACGCCAGTCCCGTGCCCCAAGACGATCCTGAAAATCGCGGCGCGGCGGTGTTTCATTAGTAGTGCGGGCCGCGTCAACATATTAGAATAGGGTTTTCCTTAAAATAAATTCCATGAACTTTCTCGACCAATTCAAATTAACCGGCAAAGTCGCTCTTATCACCGGCGGCTCCCGCGGCCTCGGCCTTGAGATGGCGGTCGCGCTGTCCCAGGCCGGCGCCAAAGTCGCGCTAATGGCGCGGCGCGAAAAATATTTCGACGAAGCGCGTGCGGAAATACCCGAAGCTTATTGTGTGGTGGGGGACGTCAGCAGCGAGTCCGATGTACAGCGCGCCGTCGCCGAAACCAAGCAAAAGCTCGGTGAGATTTCGGTTCTGATCAATGCCGCCGGTATCGCCTGGGGTGCGCCGGCGATTGACATGCCCGCCGACAAATTTCGCGAAGTGATGCAAGTGAATGTGGACGGCACGTTCTACGCGTGCAAAGCCTGCGCGGCGGACATGATCAAAGCCGGTTACGGCAAGATTATCAATATCGCATCGATTGCCGGAATAATCGGCGAGCCGCCGGAAATTCTCGATGCCGTCGGCTATAGCGCAAGCAAAGCCGCGGTAATTATGCTGACCAAGGATTTGGCCGCGAAATGGGGCCGCCATGGCATTCGCGTTAACACCATCGCACCGGGATTTTTCCCGACCAAGATGACCGAGAAAAATCTGCCGACAATCGAACCACTAATCAATGCGCGCACGCCGCTTGGACGCGCCGGTCGCAATGGTGAAATCGGCGGCGCCGCGCTGTATCTCGCCAGCCCCGCATCGGATTATGTAACGGGACAAACGCTTGCAGTGGATGGCGGGACAACGGTATAAGCATCGGCCTGAGAGGCAATGGCCCGAGGCCACCCGGTACCGGCGCGCCTCTGGCCCTAGGCCACCTCGTCCAGGCATGCATAGCGCAGAGCAAAGACTGGAGCGCCTCTCAGGGCACACGAAAATTACAAACCCATTCCATGTCATCCTGAGCGCAGCGAAGGATCTGC
>JANNMV010000530.1:0-9784 GCA_031398205.1 Pseudomonadota bacterium
GGCGTGGTGAACGGCATCTATCCGACCGACGCGGCATCGCAATGCGAATATCTCATCAACGATTCCCACTCGGTTTACGTATTCGTCGAAGATGAAGAGCAGCTCGACAAAATTCTCGCGGTTCGCGCACGCACGCCGCAACTGCGTAAAATTATCGTGTTCGATATTCAAGGCCTGGTGCGATTTTCCGACCGACAAGTGTTGAGCCTGGACGCGCTGCGACAACTCGGCCGCGATTACATCGTTCAACATCCGGGCGAGTGGGAATCGCGCATGGATATGCGCCAGCCCGAAGACTTGGCGATCCTGGTTTACACCTCGGGCACGACGGGTAAGCCAAAGGGCGCGATGATCAGCCATCGCAATTTGGTTCACGTCGTGCGCGGCTATCGCCAACTCATGGGCACGGAGGAAAACGACGAACATATGTGTTTTCTGCCGCTTTGCCACATCGCCGAACGGGTCGGTGGCGAATATGCCTCGCTCTATTCCGGCGCAATCTTGAATTTCGTCGAGAATCCGGACACGGTGCCGGAAAACGTGCGCGAGATCGCGCCGACGGCGTTCCTGGCGGTGCCGCGGGTGTGGGAGAAATTTTATTCCGCCGTGACGATCACGATTTCCGAATCCACCAAGTTGCAGCAGCTTGCGTATCAATGGGCGATCGGCGTGGGTCGCGAAATCGCCGAGCACTATATCGCCGGCAAACGGATTTCGAGTTTGTTGAAACTCAAGTTTCTCATCGGTCGCCTGATTTCCCTCGACAACGTGCGCAAGATATTAGGCATCCATCGCTGTAAATTCCTCGCCACCGGCGCGGCGCCGATTTCGCCGGACTTAATCAAGTGGTATCTCGCGCTCGGCGTGCCGATGCTGGAAGTGTGGGGACAAACGGAATCCTGCGGCGCGGCGTCGGCAATGCCGATTGATCGCATTCGTCCCGGCTCCATCGGCCCCGCTTGCCCCTACAACGAAATGAAAATTTCCCCCGAAGGCGAAATTCTGGTACGCGGCGCCAACGTGTTCATGGGTTATCTCAATCTACCGGAAAAAACCGCCGAGACCATCGACGCCGATGGCTGGCTGCACACCGGCGATGTCGGGAGTGTCGACGCCGACGGTTTCTACAAAATCACCGACCGCATGAAGGACATCATCATCACCGCCGGTGGTAAAAACGTCACGCCATCCGAACTTGAAAACCAACTCAAGTTTTCGCCCTATATCACCGATTCCGTGGTGATCGGCGACAAGCGCGCCTATCTCACGGCGCTGATCATGATCGATCACGACAACGTCGAAAAATTCGCGCAAGACAACGACGTGCCGTTTTCCAACTACGCCAGCCTGACGCGGACCAAACAGGTGCAGGAACTCATTGCCGGCGAAGTCGAGAAGGTTAACAAACAATTCGCCCGAGTCGAGCAGATAAAACAGTTTCGCTTGATCGAACAGCAACTCACTGCAGAGGACGAAGAACTGACGCCGACCATGAAATTAAAGCGCAAGTTCGTCCACCAAAAATATGCCGAACTCATTGAGTCCATGTATCGTACTTCCTAGAGAGCTTCCCATGGACAAGTTTGCGCCTACCCTCACCCTAACCCTCTCCCGAAGGGAGAGGGGATGTACTCCCTTCTCCCTTCGGGAGAAGGGTAGGGACGGGGTGGCCTAAGGCCATGAGGGGCGGCGCAACACGTCCAATAATCGTCATTTATTAAACGCTCATAAAAAGGAAACAATTATGATTTTAATCTCTCGCATTACAATCGGCTTATTCGCGGCCACCTTCGTCGCTAGCCTCGCGATGGCGCAAAGCCAAGGCATCAGCAAAACTGAAATCGTCATCGGCACTATTCAGGATTTATCCGGCCCCATCGCCGCGTTCGGCAAACAAACGCGCAACGGCATCCAAATGCGCGTCGACGAGGCCAATGAAAAAAATGGCATCAACGGCCGCAAGATTAAATTGATGGTGGAGGACAACGGCTACGATCCGAAAAAAGCGCTACTCGCGGCGCAGAAACTGGTCACCAACGATGAGGTGTTCGCCATCCTTGGCCACATCGGCACCGCGCCCAACATGGCCGCCATGCCGATTCAGTTCGAAAAGAATGTCATTAATTTCTTTCCGCTCAGTGGCGCGCGGGAAATGTTCGAGCCGGCCGACAAACTCAAAATGGCATTTTTTGCACCCTACTTTGATCAGATGCGCATTGTCGTTCCGCAGCTCATCAAACAGAAATCCGCCAAGAAAGTCGGCATTATTTATCAGGACGATGAGTATGGGCTGGAAGTGTTGCGTGGAACCGAAGCGGGTTTGAAATCGGCGAAAATGACGTTGGTAGAAAAAACTTCGTTCAAACGAGGCGCGACGGATTTTTCATCGCAGATTGCAAAACTCAAAGCAGCCGATTGCGATATGGTCGTGCTCGGCACCATTATTCGCGAAACCGTCGGCGCTGTCGGTGAAGCGCGCAAAACTGGTTTTAATCCGACCTTCGTCGGCCCGTCCGCCATGTACACCCACTTGATCCACGCGCTCGGCGGCAAGGCCGTTGAAGGCGTGTATGGCGTGCATGCCATTGCTCATCCCTATGCGGACGACCCGCACGCGCCGGTGCGTGAATGGGCCGCCAAATACAAAACCAAGTTCAACGAAGACGCCACCGTGTTCTCGGTCTATGGCTACTACATGATGGACATTTTCGCGAAAGCGGTAGAAAAAGCCGGCGCTAATCTCACTACCGACACCTTCAACAACGCGATGGAAACGACCACGTTCCCGCGCGACATGTTTGGTGCGCCGGAATGCCGCATCACCAAAACCGATCGACTGTGCAATAGCAAAGTTCGCCTCGCGCAGATCAAGGATGGACGTTGGGTATCTATCTCCGATTACTTCGCGGCGGAGTAGCGTTGTGATGCTTGTGGCACCTGCCTGAAGAGGCAATACCAGAGCGCCTCTGGCCCTAGGCCACCCCGTTCAGGCATGCATTGCCACGAAGCAAGCGCCACGGGGTGGCCTAAGGCCATGTGCTCCCTGGCAATGCCTTCGACTGAGGGAGCAACAAAAAAAAGTCCGGCGATGCCGGACTTTTTTTAGCTCAAATTTCGAACTCGATCTACTTCGGCCAAATCACCATGTAGGTAAACGGCGCCACATAGGCTTGCAAAGTAACGAGCAAGCCCATTAGGCACGCGAGCGCGACGGAATGAAAGAACACGTAGCGCAAGATGTCGCCCTCATGGCCGAACCAGTTAGTCGCCGTCGAGGCCACGACGATGCTCTGCGCATCGATCATCTTGCCCATGACGCCGCCGGAACTATTCGCCGCACACATCAAAATCGGGCTTAGGCCAAGCTGTTCGGAAGTGGTTTTTTGCAGCCCGCCGAACAGCACGTTCGACGCCGTATCCGAACCCGTCAGCGCCACGCCGAGCCAACCGAGCAAGGTGCCGAAGAACGGATAGAACGCTCCCGTCGCGGCGAAGGCCAGCCCCAAGGTGACGTCGACACCGGAATAGCGCGTGACAAATCCGAGCGCGAGCATGGCGACAATGGTCAATAGCGAGTAACGAATTGTATAAATCGTCCGGCCATAGGTGCGTAACATCTTGCCGAGCGGAACGCCCATAACGATGCCGGCGATGAGGGACGCCAATAAAATGCCGGTACCGGTGGTCGAGAGCCAGTTAAGCGTGAAAGTGACTTTCTCCGGCTTCTCATTTTTCTTCGCGACGGGCGGCATGCGCTGAATCTGTTCATTTACACCGGGAATCGGGAAATCGATCTTCGTGACCGCGTTGTAACTGGTCGTGATCGGCGGCTTACCTTTTTCCGGGTTCGGATACTCACCGTTGAGGAAATTTTTCACGGTCGAGGTTCCCCACAGGAACACCACTAGGCTCAAAATCACCCAGGGCGTCCAAGCGCGGGTCACTTCAGCCGTCGTGTAACCGTGATGCACTTGATCCTTTGCCGCTTGGGCGGCCGAAATGGTCTCGCCGTCGCGCGTCACGGATGTCCAAACGTTTTTCGGCTGCCATATTTTGAGGAAAAGGGTCAATGCAGCCATCGAGGCAATTGCCGCGATCACGTCAACCAATTCCGGCCCCATGAAGTTGGAAACCAGATATTGAGGCACGGCGAAGAATACGCCAGCAACCAAAATTGCCGGCCAAATCTGCATCATGCCCTTGAATCCGACAAAGGCCCAAATAAGCCAGAACGGCACGATTACGGAAAAGAACGGCAACTGTCTTCCGACCATCGCGCCGAGTTCAAACGCATCCAATCCGGTTACCTTTGCGAGCGTCAAAATCGGCGTACCCAACGCGCCGTAGGCCACCGGCGCAGTATTGGCGATTAACGATAAACCGGATGCCGCGAGCGGCGAGAAGCCTAGGCCGATCAGCACCGCGCCGGTCACGGCAACCGGCGTACCAAAACCCGCCGCGCCCTCGAAAAATGCGCCGAAGGAAAACGCGACCAGCAAAAGTTGAATACGCCGATCGGTGCTGATGCTCGCGATGCTTTCCTGAAGAATTTTGAACAGCCCCGCTTCGCTGGTGAGCTTGTACAAAAAGATAATGTTTAAAATGATCCAACCGATCGGCAGTAGGCCGAATAGCCCCCCAGTAAGCGCGGTTTTTAGCGCCATCGAGGATGGCATTCCGAATATGACTATTGCGACAAACAACGCGACGACGAGTCCGGCGATCGCCGCGAGGTGCGCTTTCATATGAAAAAAACCGAGACCACCGAGCATGACGATCACCGGCAATGCGGCGAACGCGGCGGATAGAAAAGAATTGTTTAACGGATCATAGACCTGCTGCCACATGATACCCCCTGAGTGAATGTTTGGAACGTATTGGATTCGCGCGCGGCTCGTAGCAACGGGCTTTGTAATGGCAGGATTCTACAACGATATTGGAAATAAACGCTATTGCATTAGGTGAGGCTCGAGCTGAATGGCCTCGGCATGACGACCCAACAGCGTAATGCTGCCGAGCCGACGGTTGTCGCCGTTGTCGCTGAACTCAAACTCATAGACGCGGCGAAACGTCATCTGACCGTCCGCGTCGCGACGCAGCTTCAGCGAACTTAACGACACCGTTTCGTCGAGCAATTGCAAGCCATCGTTTTGACAATGGCGCTTGCCGAGTACGATCGCCTGTTCCCGCGCTTGCATCGTGTCGTGCCAAAACCAAATCAGTAACGCAATAACAAAAATGAAGAAGAGTTGAATCATGAAGCCCGCCAAGTTGATTTATAATTATACCAATGGGCGGTTAGCTCAGCGGTAGAGCACTGCCTTCACACGGCAGGGGCCACTGGTTCGATCCCAGTACCGCCCACCAATAATCAAAAATTTAGAAGCGGCAACACGCACCTGTTTTTAAAAAATCCGCTTTGGGGACGGTGGATTCTATTCAATGCCTTCTACGGCTGGCAATTTGAGGAGTGAGCGTAATCATGTCCACTCTTGAACAACGCGGCGAGTATTTGCGGGTCAAAATTCGTTGCAAAGGATTCTCCGTGACCTAATCGAAAGATATCTAAGAGAAGTCGCGCCCAGTACGCTTGGTGCCACGATACGCAAAGAAAACCATAACTCAATCTGCACGATTTGGCGCGGGCGGGCGCCGCAAGTGAGAAGATTTAAATTGACTCTGAGATATGTCAAATATATTTGACATATTTGTTCTCCGAAGAGTAAAGTCGTTACTCAGTCATCCTTGCTCTATCGCCCGATACGCCAAAATGCACATTACCGAAATAGGTGAATTAATTCAGTCGCGCCGTACAGAATTGGGGTTATCCCAATTGCGGCTTGCGAAACTCGCGGATCTATCCAGAGCGACGATTAATCAGCTTGAGAACGGAACCATCAAAGATCTCGGTATTGCCAAGCTCGATGCACTGCTAGGTTTGATTGGAGTGCGGCTCAATCCGGAGCCTATTCCGAAGCCTAAGAATGGTTTACGAATGGCGGCTATCTCCTCCAGTGTAAGTTTTCGAAATTCCTTTGATCCAAGCGTGCTATCCAGCGCGCTTCAATCCGGAGAATTGCCAAAAGGTTTTGAACCGCATATCGCTCATTTACTCGATGAAGCGCCGTTGCCGCTTATCGTTCAAGTTGTTGAGGATACGGCGCGCGGCTCGAAGGCTTCAGCTAAGCAGATTTGGCACCATCTTGAGCGCTGGGCTCGTGAGTTACAGTGCACGCGAAAAGTGTGGGTATGAGGCCAAAGCGCCTAAGCTTGGGTGTTTGGCGAGGTCTATTTAAGCAAGCGCTCGTATTAATGGATGGCATTGAGCGCCAAACCGGTACCAAGCCATTTTGGACGTTCGGCGGTGGCACCGTATTAATGCTGCGATACCAGCATAGGCGTAGTAAAGACATCGATATTTTCTTTCGCGATCCACAGGCCCTCGGATATGTCACACCTCGGCTTAGTTCTATTGCCGAAAAAATTTCCGGCGACTATGTCGAAACGGCCAATCACGTAAAACTGATATGCTCGGAAGGCGAGATTGATTTTGTTGCATCGCCCAATCTCACTAAACCAAGTTATGAGATCTGGCGAATCGATGGCCAATCAGTCAATGTCGAAACCTCGGTAGAAATTATTGCGAAAAAGATGTGGCGCCGCGGAAATGCCGTTACGGCGCGAGACCTATTCGACCTAGCATTGGTTATCAAGCGCGAATCTAAAGCGCTTCAAACCGCCGCCCAATTTATTGTTCGCTATCGAGACGCGTTTCTTGAGCCGCTCAAGTCGCGACATAAAATTCTGAGTATGCAATTTAACGAAATTGACGCTTGGAAATATCAGCCTACGTTTCTGGATTGTGGGAGCGCGGCCGAACGATTTCTTAGGCGTCTTGGCGATTAGCGACTGGTTTGCGTCCCAAAAATCAATGCGGAATAATTTTCAGCCGGCCAAGATAACATGTGGCTAAACCGGCCACCAAGACCGCCAAAATCGTGGAAAATTTTGGGGAAGTGACAGCCATATTCAGCGGTATTTGTCGGAATCTCACGGTTTATAAAGTTATTGTTATTTCTAATCCGGTTGCTTGACCTTTCCGATCACACTATATTAATTGCCAACCAACGCTTTCCCGAGGGCGCCGTCATCGAACCGGCGCGCCGATTTTGCACGCGGTCGCCGTTGCCAACGTTTGCTATCACGTTTTGAATAAGCGCAAAGTCGACTTCCGTCTACAACGTTTCGGCCCCGGTCGGTTTAATCTTAGACGGCAATAATTTTCCTTTACGTGCGCGCCGTCCCGCGTAGTCATTGAGTTGATTGGTGTTCAGGCGAATCTCCGTCGCTTTGCCGCCACGGCCAATGCCACGGACAAGCAGCGGCCGCGTGCCAACTGCGATGGCCGCGATCAGCGTTTCGCCGTCGTCGAGCGCCATCACAATCACGCCCTTGCCGCCGGCCGCGAGGTGTTTCATTTCATCGATGGGGAACAGCAACAATTTACCGTTTTGCGATACAGCGGCGATCGCCTGTGCCGTCGCCGCATCGAACAACTGCGGCGTGAGTACAACGTGCCCGTCGTCGAGATTGACGAACTGTTTGCCCGCCTTGGTGCGCGACAGCAAATCGGCCGGCTCACAGGTGAAGCCGAAGCCATTACTGGTCGCGAGCAAAAGCCGTCGAGTCGTGGGGCCGGCGATCATGCCAATGATCCGTGCACCTAATGGCAGTTCGATCAAGCTCGTCAGCGGCGACCCGTCGCCACGGCCGCTAGGCAGGCTGGACGCCATCACCGTATACATGCGGCCGTTGCTGCCGATCAGGATCACGGCATCCACGCTACGGCAGGCTTGCATCGCCAGCAACGCATCGCCTTCTTTGAAGCTCACCGACGCCGGATCGATCTCGTGGCCCGGCCGGGCGCGGATCCAGCCCTTTTGCGACAGAATCACGGTGACCGGCTCATCGAGAACGCTGACGGTAAATACTGCTTTGTCCGTTTGTTCGATCAAGGTGCGGCGCGCATCGCCGAACTTCGCGGCGTCGGCTTCGATTTCTTTCACCAACTGGGCACGCAGCGCCGCCGGTTTATCGAGCAGGCGCTTGAGTTGCGTCTGCTCGGTTTGTAGTGCTTTCATCTCCTGCTCGATCTTGATGGCTTCCAGCCGCGCCAGTTGGCGTAAACGAATCTCGAGAATATCCTCGGCTTGGCGGTCACTGAGTTTGAACGCGCTGATCAACGCCGCTTTCGGCTCGTCCGACTGGCGGATGATCTTGATCACTTTGTCGATATTGAGCAGGACCAACGATCGGCCGTCCAGGATATGAATCCGATCGAGAACTTGAGTCAGCCTATGTTCCGCGCGGCGGCGCACGGTCGCTAGGCGGAACTCGATCCACTCGTTCAGCACCTCCAACAAAGTCTTCTGCCGCGGCCTGCCGTCACGACCTACGGCGACGAGATTGATGCTGAAATTTCCCTCCAGGCTGGTGTGTGATAGCAGCAGGTTAACGAATTCCTGCGGATCCTGGTTCTTCGATTTCGGCTCGAACACCAAGCGCACCCGAGCTTCTTTGCCGGACTCGTCGCGCACTCGATCCAGCGCCGCAAGAATCAGTTGCTTGAGTTGGATTTGGTCCTGAGTGAGCGATTTCTTGCCGAGTTTCACCTTGGGGTTAGTCAGCTCCTCGATCTCTTCGAGGATCTTCTTGCCGCTGGTCTGATGCGGCAATTGCGTGATAACGATTTGCCATTGGCCGCGCGCCAGATCTTCTATTTTCCATCGGGCGCGCATTTTTAGCGAGCCGCGGCCGGTTTCATAGACCTGCTGAATCTCTGCCGAGGACGATATGATTTGTCCGCCGCCGGGGAAGTCCGGTCCGGGCAAAAGTCTCAGCACTTCGGCGAGGGTAGTCTTCGGTTGATGGATCAACTGAACGCACGCGCTCGCGACTTCCTTCAGGTTATGCGAGGGAATTTCCGTCGACAATCCCACGGCGATACCGGAAGCGCCATTCAGCAAAACGAACGGCAAACGTGCCGGCAGTTGGCTCGGCTCCTGAAACGCGCCGTCATAATTGGGAATGAAATCGACGGTGCCCAGATCAATTTCGGACATCAGGAGCGATGCAATCGGCGTCAGCCGGCATTCGGTGTAACGCATCGCCGCGGCGCCGTCGCCATCGGGCGAGCCGAAATTGCCGTGACCGTCGATGAGCGGATAGCGCATGGTGAAATCTTGCGCGACGCGCACTAACGCATCGTAGGCCGCTATTTCGCCATGGGGATGATATTTGCCGAGTACATCGCCCACGACTCGGGCGGATTTTACCGGCTTCGCCGTCGGGCTCAGGCCCATGTCGGCCATGGCGTAGAGAATGCGCCGCTGCACCGGTTTCTGACCATCGCAAATATCCGGCAGCGCACGGCCCTTGTCCACCGAGATCGCGTACTGCAGATAGGCGAGTTCCGCGTATTGGGCGAGCGGCGCTTCGTTTGGATCGATGTCGCTGGGTGGCGCCGGCGGAACCGGCGGTAATGGCGGCGCCATGTCAATCTCACTCGGATTTTCGGCTATCTCGTCCACCTCGAACAGGTCGCGTTGTTTGCGTGCCATTACAGGTCGCCCTCGACCATGTTGCCGTTCTCTTCGAGCCAGGCACGGCGCTGTGCGGCTTCGCCCTTGGCCATGAGCATGGTCATTTTGGCATCGACGAAATCCATTCCTGCGCCATCAAACGTGACTTTAAGTAACTTGCGCGTATCCGGGTTGAGGGTGGT
>JANNMV010000100.1:0-3305 GCA_031398205.1 Pseudomonadota bacterium
GTGGATGAAAAATACGCTGATCCCGCTGAGCGTCGCGTTCATCGACGAAAAAGGCGTCATCATCAATATCGAGGAAATGAAACCCGAAACCCTCGATGCGCATATGGCAAAAGCACCCGCCAAATACTCGCTGGAGATGACACGCGGATGGTTCAAAAAACGAAAACTCGGACCCGGAACGAAGATCAAGGGTCTGGAAAAAGCGCCCGAGCCTCAATAAACAATGGCCTGCGAGGCAATCTGAGTGCGGCTCCCAGGCTCTTAAGCATCGCTGCGAGCCAATATCGGCGGGCGTCCTGGCGAATCCGCTCTGACTAAAGTTCTAACGACCAGATATTAGTTCGCGCCCGCGCTTATTCGTAACTGATGTACGCCACCGCATAACCACTCAAGCGAATCTGCTTCGCATCGTCGAACAATTTCCCGGCGCGGCGAAATGTTTTTGCATTCGTCGTGGCAAAAATAAAACTATCTTCATCGAGCATGCCGATCGTCGCGCCGTCTGGAATGCCGGCGACGCTAATCACTTGCTGTTCCGCGGTCAAGTTGGCGATCATCACGGTATTTCCCGATTTCTCGCGCCAGCCTAAGCAGGCGACCTTGCCATCATCGGACGACACGGTCAGTAACATCGGATTGCCGGACGCGCGATTCAACGCGCTCATGGTGTGGAACACAGGATAAACCGCCACCGCCTCGAGATCGTCGAAGAACGGTTGGGTATGCTCCGCTTCGCGGTAAATCATGCCAAGCGGCCCGGTTGGGGCGCCCATGCTGATGCTGCTCACACCGGCGCGGGTGAGGGTTGCGACGTAGCCTAGCGTCCACGCAGCCGAAAACAGGCCACGCTGACGCGGATCCATTTTCGCCAGACACACGCGCAAATTGTTTGGATTATCCGAATAAGACGCACCGTGCGGATTATCGCGCGCGCCGATGCCGCTCGGACCGACGCGATGCGGGACGCCAGCGGAAAACGCTTTCGCTGTTTCGATCTGATACGGCAATGCCTCCAACGTTTCCATCACCGAACGATCGTCCGCCGCGTGCACGATGGGGCTGGTGGTATGGGTGATGAAGTCGAGTCCCTGCGCCGGTGGGCGCTTGCGATTGAGTTCGGTGAAAAATGAAAACATACCGCCACCGATTTTTGCCTTCGGGAATGCGGCGCCTACGGCTTGGTAAAGCGCTTCGAGATCCGGTGCAGGCGGATAGGTTCCACCCGGCAAAACGGATTTCAGATGACCGACCGGGCACACGGCAACGGCGAACGGTTTTAGCCCGGCCATGCCGACATATTCGGCGACCCGGTCCAATTCACCGCTGAAATCGTCCAAGCTTTGCACGACGATTTCCAACGCCACATCCGCACCGATTTTCTCGCTGATGCGGCGAAATTTCGATAGCTCGGTAACGCCGTGTTGCTGACGCGGATCGAAGAAGCACACGAGAAAATTCGGCGCCAGCATTTTGATCAGCTCGGTCTGCGACAAAGCATGATCCAACTCTTCCGCCGGCATACCCAAGCCGATGGACGGGATGATCTGTTGCGTCGCCGCGCCGACTTTCACTTGCACGCCGCCGCCCCGGCTCGACTTGCTTACTTTTGTCGCTGTTCCGGAGAAATTCAGTGTCACCGATTGTCGAAATTCTTGGCCGGCGGGCAAGATGTAGGGCCACGGTCGCGCCAACGGGCGGACGTAGGTTTTGAACGACGCGTCGCTCCAGTTACGATGGTCTTCCATTTCGTAGGCATCGCCTTCCATGACGCAGCGTGCCCATACGCCCGGTAGCGCCTCGTGGGACAGCGCGCGAATGTTGCGAAACGGACAATCGGGATTCACCTGCTCGGGAAACGCGCTGTTGGTGATACTGCCGTCCACATGCTCCACTTTCAGCGGGCGGCCGACCACACCCTGCAAAGGGTGCAAGACAACGAAGCCGGTGCGATTGGTTAAAAAATCACGCTTTGGTTTCGCCGTCGCGCGAAAGGCAAGACTACCGTTGCTCTTGCCTTCGATCGTCGCGTCGTAATCGATCTGCTGACCCAGGCGCGTGCACTGGGCGCGATAGGTCACGGAAAAACTATCCTTGCGCTGATCGATCTTGAGATTGCTTAGCATTGCCGTGTAAGTGCCCCAATTTTCGTCGCGCACCAAATAGCCGATCGCGCGCAAAACCTCGACGCCATTCATTCGGATATAGCGAAGATTGCCGTTGTCGAATTCGACCGACAGTGGCCCGGCGTTCAAAATCTGCCCGATCACATCGGGTTGTTCGGTGCCGGTCAATTTGACGGCACGGGATGGCGTAGTCATGACCATTTTCTTGCTCCGTTGCTAGATTACTTTTTCTGTAGTAGGGTCAATCAAAATCGCCCGATTCATATCGATACTCAGTTCCAGCCGCTCACCGGCACGCTGCACGTCGTGAGCTTCGAGTTCCGCGACCACCTTCACGCCGCCCAATTTAAACTCCGCGAAGGTACGCGATCCGGTCGGCTGAATCAACTCCACAATCACTTCCGCGTTTGCCAGCCCGTCGCGCGCGACACCCCGGCGGCTCATATGTTCCGGCCGGATGCCCAGGATGAGCGCTTGCCCGGCGTAGCTTGCGGCGCCTTGAAATCGGCTCAACGGCAGTGGTAGCGTAAGATCCGCGGCCAACTTCACGGCGAGTCCGCCCGGCTCTTCCCGCATGGTTGCCGGGATAAAATTCATCGACGGCGAGCCGAGAAACCCCGCCACATATTTCGTCGCAGGTCGCTCAAACAATTCCAACGGCGCGCCCTGCTGCTCGATCTTGCCCTCGCGCATCAGCACGATACGATCGGCCAAGGTCATGGCTTCAATCTGATCGTGAGTGACATAGATCATGGTCTTGTCGAGCTCTTGGTGCAAGCGCTTGATCTCACCGCGCATTTCGTCGCGCAATTGGGCGTCCAAATTAGATAAGGGCTCGTCGAACAAATATAAGCGCGCGTTGCGCACCACGGCGCGACCGATCGCTACGCGTTGCAACTGGCCGCCGGATAACTGACGCGGAAAGCGCTGCAATAAATGATCGATCGCTAACATTTTTGCCGCCTGCGTGACCTTGGTGTCGACTTCGCTCGCCGGGGTCTTGCGAACACGCAGTCCGAACGCGATGTTGTCGTACACCGTCATGTAGGGATACAACGCGTAATTCTGAAACACCATCGCGATGTCGCGATCTTTCGGCTGCACGTGATTGACGCTTTGACCGGCGATCTCGATGGTGCCCTGATCCGCTTCTTCCAACCCGGCGATGGTTCGTAGCAACGT
>JANNMV010000134.1:0-2053 GCA_031398205.1 Pseudomonadota bacterium
CTTTGCGCGTGCGGCGCCTAAATCGAACCATAAAGCGTATGGGATTTGACACGGCCAAGGGTTGACCCAATGCTGTTCGCTTGAGCTCGTTCGCCCTGAGCCTGTCGAAGGGTCAATGGGCTTCGACAGGTTCAGCCCGAACGGCAAACCGAACAGTATTGGGGCTTGACCGCATAAAAACGAGAGGAAACGCAGGGTATCTGCGGATCACTCATCAATCGATCGATGGGTGATCCGCAGTTCAAGATACGTCGCGAATAGGTTTTAGTGCTTGGCAACCTCCAGGACCAATGAGCCATCAATCGCACCCGCAATGCTCACGTCGCCCTCGACTAGCTTTTTCTCCTTGAGAAACTTGATCAACGGAATGGATAGGGCCGCCAACGAACGCGAATTGGATGCGGTCGCAAAAGAATCCAGATTGTCCTTCTCGTTCAGAAAGTGCGCCCCTGAAAGGAAGATTTTGTATTTTTCAGGCGGTTGCTTAACCACCTTGGCCATAATATTGACCGCCTCGTCACGGTTATCGCGCAGAAACTTTTCCACGTCGTACCACGCGCGCACTAATCCCGCGTACTCGGCGCGCTTTTGTTTGAGCGATTTTTCACTGGCAACCAGCACATCCGACATCAAGCCCGGCACGTCCCTGGAACTAAACAACGGCCGCCCCTTGCGTGAGACTTGAATATCGTTGACGTATGGATTCCACACAGCCGCCGCATCCACTTTGCCTTCCATGAAGGCCTTGGCGGCATCGCCTGCGGGCATATACATGATTTGCACATCCTTCGCAGACAGGCCGGCTTTGGCCAATGCCGTTTCGACCATGAATTGCATGATTGCGACTTCTTCCATTGCAATCTTCTTGCCCTTCAAATCCGCCAGCTTCTGGATTTTCGGGCCCACCATCAACGCATCCGCGCCGGCGGAGTGGAGCGTGACCATGAACGTTTTCAACGGTACTTTCCGGGCGATGTGAACCAAGCTATCGGTCCAAGGTTGCGCATTGGCGTCAAGCTTACCGGCCGCAAACTTATCCAGCGAATCAACAACACTGTCGCACCATACAAGCTTAACATCGGTGCCATGCTTCTTGAAAAACCCCTTTTCTTGAGCAATGTACCAAGCCACATAACCAACCCAGTCATTCACCCCGAGGGTGATCTCGGCGCGCGCGGGCAGCGCGGTCAGTAGTGGCGCAAGCAGCAGTGCGACGATCCAGTTTAGAGCTGACCGTGCGGGTCGATCGTATCGTTTCATTTACATTTCCTTTCGGTTTAGATGACATGTACTCTGGGCTCCGCCCTGAGCTTTAAGTATTGCGCGGTGGGGGATGAAAATAACTTCATAAATTATGTGCAATGTTTTTGTAATCTTTTTCATGGACAACATCGGCCGAACCGCTTTAGAAGGTCTGCCAGTCGTCGTCGGTTTTCGCGTTGGGTGGCAACAACGGTTGGCGTTCGGGGCTGATTTTACCCAGCGAAGGTCGCGGTCGGTCAACTGCATCGCCTGCTTGGCCCCTGACGTTTGCTGACCGTGCATCTTCCCGCGGGGTCTGGGCGACGCGAAAAAAATCCACGCCCTGAGTAAGCTGCTGAAGTTCCGCCGTCATTGAATCAGTCACTGACGCCAGGGCTCCTACCAGCGCGCCATTCTGCTGGGTCGAATTATCCATCTGTTCAATCGCGCGCTTAATTTCACCGATGCCGTCACTTTGTTCCACGGAGGCCTGGGCAATATCGTGGATGATCTGGTTCACCTGATGATTGATGGCTACAATCTCGCCCATTGTTTTGCTGGCGCCCTCCACGACCTTAGATCCCGCTTCGATCCGTTTTACTGAATCGGCAATCAGACCTTTTATTTCCTTGGCGGCGGTCGCACTGCGTTGCGCCAGCGCCCGCACCTCGCTTGCCACTACCGCGAAACCGCGGCCCTGATCGCCGGCACGTGCCGCCTCCACTGCCGCATTGAGGGCAAGGATATTGGTCTGAAACGCGATTCCATCCATCACGGCGATAATATCGACGATGCGTTTGGCGCTTTGGTC
>JANNMV010000148.1:0-5598 GCA_031398205.1 Pseudomonadota bacterium
ATATCGATGAACTCAACAGCGCAATCGGTTTGTTGCTCACCGAACCGTTGCCGCCGCGAACGCGGGAACAGTTGACTTTGATCCAACATCGATTGTTCGACTTGGGTGGCGAACTGGCCATACCCGGCCACACCAGCCTGAGTGCGCAGCACGTCAGCGAACTGGAACAATGGCTGGACACGGAAAACGACACGTTGCCGCCCCTCAAAGAATTCATCTTACCCGGCGGCTGCCGCGCTGCGAGTATCTGCCACCTGGCGCGAACCGTGTGCCGGCGCGCGGAACGGCGCTTGGTCACGCTCGCACAGGTCGAAACGATATCGCTTCACAGCAGGCACTTTCTGAATCGGCTGTCGGATCTGTTGTTCGTGCTGTGCCGTATATTAAACCGCCACCAAAGCGTCGACGATGTGTACTGGAACAAACATACATCCACTTAGCGGGTTGGTGCGTATAAAGAGCTAAACGACATTGCAAACCATGACCAGCGCCGACCCATTTGCCGATTTGCTCGCCGCCGCCGGACGCCGCGACCAACGCGCGTTTGCGCGGCTGTATGAGCTGAGCTCGGCGCGATTGTTCGGCGTCGCGCTGAAGTTGCTGCGGCGGCGCGATTGGGCGGAAGAAGTGTTGCAAGAAGCGTTTGTCAGCATTTGGCAGCATGCCGGCGATTACAACGCCGGCCTCGCCGCCCCACTCACTTGGATGACGGCGATTGTGCGCAATCGCTGCCTGGATTGGCTACGGCGGCCAAAACACGAAACGACCAGTGACGACGAAACTTTATTTGAATCGATTCCCGATGATGCCCTCGGCCCCTTGGAGCGGTTGGTGCAAAGCGCAGTCAGCAAGAGCCTCTTTTCTTGCTTGCAGCGCTTGGCCGCTCGTGAGCGCCAGACCATCGCCCTGGCCTTTTTGCATGGCCTGACCCATGCGGAGTTGGCGGACCATTTGAAAGAGCCGCTCGGCACGGTCAAGACCTACGTCCGGCGCGGCTTGGCGCAGTTGAAGGATTGTCTGCAAGCATGAATTATCGCGACCCACAATTACGCGATCGGCTCGCAAGCGAATATGCCCTCGGCACCTTGCACGGCCTGGCGCGCAAGCGTTTCGAGCGACTCTTGCGCGACGACGCCGACTTACGTCGCAGCGTAATGCTATGGCAAGAGCATCTGACGCCGATGGCGCAGGCGGTCGCGCCGGTCAATCCGCCGCAACGCGTGTGGCGCAACATCGAAAAGCGCATTCAAACATCGACGACCCGAAGCCGCCTATTCGAATCGCTAAATTTTTGGCGTGGCTTAGCCATGGTCGCGAGCAGCTTCGCCTTTGGGCTGTTGCTATTTTTCGGCATGGCGCCGCAACGAGAAGCCGCGCCGACTTACGTTGCGATTCTCGCGGATACGAAAAACCAGCCAGCCATGACGGTGCGCTATGTGCAAGGTCAAGGCGAGATTGAGGTAAGGAGCATTCAAGTCACGGATCTCGCGAGCGACCGCAACTTGGAACTCTGGACGTTGCCGAAGAATGCTGCACCGCAGTCACTGGGCCTGGTTCCCGCGTCGGGCAGCATAAAATGGAAGCTTTCCGCGCAGCGCGCCGATGCCCTGCCCAATATTCCCGCCTTAGCCGTCAGCCTGGAACCCATAGGCGGCTCGCCCACCGGGGCTCCGACCGGGCCGGTACTTTATTCGGGCGCATTGGTGCAAATATAGCGCCTTGTGTACCGAGGTTGTAAGACATTTGTCTCACTTTCTGCCCATGATTAAGCCCATGATTAACATGTCAGTTTGCCGTTTCGAGCGGCCGTAGGCGATAATTTCTCGGGCCTTGGCGGATTCAGAGTGACGGCGCCCGTATTTACACTTTACAAACTTGCGACAAGCAGCTATTCTCGGCGTCACGTTGAATGCGCCACCACTCCCATCGTGGCGCAGGCAGCCAAACCCAGAGAAAGATTTAAGATAATGCAACAATGTGTGACCACGGAACTGTCAATCGGCTGTTGGCAGATTTTGAGGTTGAAAGTCAACACAGATAATTTGTCCGTTTCAGCCAAAATCAAATTGGAGGCATTGCAATGAAAAAAGCAACTATCGTCGCGGCAGTAGTCGGTTTGGCGAGCCTGTTCGGCGCGTCAGCTCAAGCAGCCGATGGCACCAAAGTTTATTGGACCACCAGCGGTAAATTCGGTCCGTTCCCCATCACCGGTTTGATCCCCAGTATCCCGAAAGAAAAGCAACGCGATATCACGATTCCTGTCAGTATGTGGGTGATCGATCATCCCAAAGGCCTGGTCGTATTTGATACCGGCAACAACGTTGCAATTTCCGATGGCGCAGATAACTGCAAGAAGTATTGGGCGCCGGGCAATTGTGATTTCTTGAAGCCGAGCCAAACCCGTGCCGACGTAATTGATGCGCAACTGAAGACCCTTGGCTACGACGCCAGCAAGGTCAAAGTGGTTGTATCGTCCCACTCGCACTTGGATCACATCGGTAACATCGAAATGTTCCCGAATGCAATCCACGTGATTCAAAAGAAAGAACTGTACCAAGGTTGGTTCCCGGAGAAATTCCAGGGCCGTACCTCCCCCGGTTCGTTCGTGATGGCCGACATCGACAACGCTCGTGAGTTTAACTACCTCGAACTCGAAGGCGATTACGACCTGTTCGGCGATGGATCCGCATTGATCCTAAGCACCCCGGGCCACACCTTGGGTCACCAGTCGATGAAAGTGAAACTGGGCAGCGGCAAGACCATTATCATCTCGCAAGACGCTGTGTGGATGCAGGAAAATCTTGACGGCTACCCCGCCGGCCTGAACTACAGCGTGATGGACTACACCAAGTCCGTCAATCGCCTGAAGTTCATGCGTGATCTGGAAGGCGCTGATATCTTCATGGCGCACGACCAAGACCAATACGCCAAAATGGGCGGAAAGTGGTATAAATAAGTCGCAATCTAAGCAGTTCGAAAAGGCTCCCCGTCGCGGGGAGCCTTTTTTTATATTTTAGGTAACTTGCAGTAACTCTATGTCAGCAGCTATCTTACTCGAATCAGTCTCCAAGCAGTACGGCCCCAAGACCATCGTTCGTGACTTGTCCTTCCAGGTCGGGAAGGGTGAGATCGTTGGATTTCTTGGACCAAACGGCGCCGGGAAGACAACCACGATGCGTATGATCGCCGGTGTCAGCACCGCGACATCCGGACGCGTCAGCGTCGGCGGTTACGACATGGCGACACAAAACGAACGGGCAGCCGAAAAGATTGGCTACTTACCGGAACACCCCCCCCTATACGACACGCTGGAAATCGGCCAATACTTGCGCTTTGTCGCCAAGGTCAAAGGCGTGCCGCGATCGGAAATCAATTCTGAGATTGAGCGCGTCAGCCTCGCGTGCCGGCTGGAAGATGTACGCCGCCGCGAAATTTATAAGCTATCCAAAGGTTATCGGCAGCGCGTTGGACTCGCTCAAGCGCTGCTCGGCAAACCGGAAGTGCTGTTGTTGGACGAACCGACCGCGGGCCTTGATCCCGGCCAAATTCAAGAAACTCGCGAAGTGATCCGCAAATTCGGCGCAGAACATGCAGTGCTGCTCAGCACGCATATCCTGCCGGAAGTCACGATGATTTGCCAACGCGTTGCCATTATTAACGATGGGCGATTACTCGCCATCGATTCACCGGCGAATTTGCAACGCGCCGCAGAACAATCCAATCAAGTGACCCTCATCATTCGCGCGCCGGTTACGGAACTCGAAACGGAGCTGCGCTCAGTCAATGGTGTACTCGGGATGATAGTCCATCCGCTTCCCGGCGTCGAAGGCGTGGTTAGCGTTAACTGCCAGGTTGAGTCGCGCGAAGGTGTTGAAGCCGCGATCGCGCGCGCCGTCGCAAACCGCTGGGAGCTCTATCGCCTAGAACGCCAACAGCCCACCCTGGAGAATATTTTCTTGCGCTATATTCAATCCCCAACACAGAAAGCGAGTAATTAAGTGAAGGGCATGCTCGCGGTTTTTCAAAAAGAAATGTTGATTTACTTTCGTTCGCCGATCGCCTATTTTGTTGTTGCGGTGTTCCTGCTCGGAACCGGCTACTTTTTTCTGTACGATATTTTTTCCACCGGCAATGCCATCATGAACGAGACATTCCGCAATATGGGGATTCTATTGATCACGTTAATTCCCCTGGTTTCAATGCGGCTGTTTTCCAGTGAATATAGCGGCCGCACCATGGAATTACTCACCACATTGCCGCTCAGGCCATGGCAAGTGGTGCTCGGCAAATATTTGGGCGCTGTGGCGATTCTGTTGGTCATGACCGTCGCGACCGCCATTAATCTGGTTCCGATGTATCTATATGGCAACCCGGAATCGAGTACGATTCTTTCCGGCTACCTCGGTTTCGTGTTGCTCGGCATGGCCTGCTTAGCGATCGGCCAGTTCTTTTCATCGCTAACCCAGAACCAAATCATCGCGGCGCTCGTCACGGTTTCCGTATTGCTGGCCTTCTGGTTCATCGGGCATCTTAAGGAGTTTCAAAGCTCCGACACGCTACACGATTTGTTCGGCTATTTGTCCTTTGCCAACCATTTCGGTGATTTCATTCGCGGGCTGCTGCGCAGCGAAGGCGTGCTTTTCTATTTGATCGTCAGCGTAATCGCTTTAACGCTCAACGCAGGTTTCCTGCGCTGGAGGCGCTAGGATGAAAACTTCTTTTGGCTCAGGCATGGTATTACTCGCGGGTATCGTTCTGCTCGCCGCCGCTGCGGCGATTCATTCCATAGTGCTGCAGAATCGCTGGTTTTCTACCGTACTTACGATAGCAGGTGTGGCGCTGACGTTGTGGGGCTCATTCTCGTTGCGGCGCGAACTTGGGGCGCTGTTCACGGCGCGCAAAGGCGAAATCGCGCTGTTCACGTTCGGCATGGTCGGCGTGCTCATTGCGATCGGCTATCTTTCGACACGTTTCCCGCTGCGCTTCGATTTGAGCGAGCAGAAAGAACACTCACTGTCCAAGCAAACTAAAAACATGCTGCAGCATTTGGACCAACCGGTACACGTGGTTTTCTTTCACGATCCGGCGATGCGCGAAACCGTTGAACTGTACGAGTTGATGCAAAAAGAAACGAGCAAGCTCACGGTGGAATTCCACGATCCAATGCTCAACCCCGCCCAGGCTCGCCTCATGGGCGTGCAGTTTGCGGGCACCGCGCTGATGCAAAGCGAAGGCCGCAAGTTAACCATTAACGGCCCGACGGAAGTCGACATCGCCAATGGGATAATGCGCGTTTCGCAAGGCGTTACGCAGCGAGTTTGTTTCCTCGATGGGCACGATGAAGCTGACCCTTATAGCGTCGAATCCCACGACCATACCGAAGGCGCCGCAAGTCATTCCCACGGCCTCGGCGACAAGATGATCGTTCACGAACAGCATGGCATGGCCAAGGCACGGGCGGCGCTGGAGGCAATGAACTACACAGTGGAAAAGGTAGCGCTGTTAAAAAGCGGTAGCAGCTTGAGCGGCTGCGCTTTGCTGGTAGTCGCCGGGCCCAAGACGTCATTGCTGGCTGCGGAAATATCGGCGATCGGAAAA
>JANNMV010000160.1:0-9370 GCA_031398205.1 Pseudomonadota bacterium
CGCGCTGCGAACCATTTGCCGCGCACAACATTTGGATCACCTTACTCGATCGCGAGCGCTTGCAGCAGTACGCCCGCGCAGTGGAGGCGCGTGGTATGGAATCGCAACCACTGTATGGTGTCCCGTTCGCGATCAAGGACAACATCGATCTCGCCGATGTGCCCACGACGGCGGCCTGCCCGGATTTTGCCTACACGCCGGCACGCTCCGCCACCGTGGTGGAACGGCTGATGGCCGCCGGCGCAATCCCGATCGGTAAAACCAATCTGGATCAGTTCGCGACCGGTTTAGTCGGCGTACGTTCGCCCTACGGGCCGTGTCGCAACGCCTTTGATCCGAGTTATATCTCGGGCGGATCCAGCGCCGGCTCCGCCGTTTCGGTCGCATTGGGACTGGCGAGTTTTTCGCTCGGCACCGATACCGCGGGGTCCGGTCGTGTGCCGGCCGCGTTTAACAATCTGGTCGGTCTCAAACCCACTTGCGGTCTGTTGTCCATGCGCGGTGTCGTGCCCGCGTGCCGCACTTTGGATGCCGTGTCGATCTTCACGCTGACGGCGGACGACGCGGCGCGGGTCGCGGCCGTTGCCCGCGGTTTCGATCCGCAGGACGCTTATTCGCGCGCAGCGCCGCCCATACCTCGCCACAATTTCAACGCGCGATTTCGTTTCGGCGTCCCACAAGCGCAGCAACTGGAATTTTTTGGCAACGCCGATGCGCCGGCGCTCTTCTCCCGCAGCGTCGAGCGCTTGCAAGCCATGGGGGGTGAGGCGGTAATCATCGACTTTGCGGATTTTCTGGAAACAGCGCGCCTCCTCTATGGTGGCCCGTGGGTTGCCGAACGTTATCAAGCGATTCGCGAATTCATCGAGAAACAACCGGATTCCTTGCATCCAATTACGCGCGGCATCACGCTCGCCGCACAGAATTTTACCGCCGCCGATACCTTCGCTGCCCTCTATCGCCTACAAGAAATGAAGCGCCGCACAGCAAGTGTTTGGAACGATATCGACGTCCTGGTCACACCGACGGCGGGGACGATCTACACGATCGAGGAAGTGATGGCCGACCCGATCAAGCTCAATTCAAACTTGGGCTACTACACTAATTTCATGAACTTGCTCGACCTGAGCGCCATCGCCGTGCCCGCCGGATTTCTCGGCAACGGACTACCGTTCGGCATCACCGTGGGCGCACCGGCGTTCAGCGATGACGCGCTGTTGCAATTGGCGCAACGTTGGCAAGCCGCATTTCCCCTAGCGCTCGGCGCCACGGGCGCCAAGCACGTCGCAACCGTGTCGCCGCCCACGCCCGGACAGATTCGCGTCGCCGTCTGCGGCGCCCACATGTCGGGGCTGCCACTGAATCATCAACTCACTGATCGCGGCGCACGATTGCTGCTGACCACGCGTAGTGCCGCTAAATATCGCCTGTACGCGCTACCGGGCACTGGCGTGCGGCGACCGGGCATGGTGCGATGCGAGACCGGCGCCGCGATCGAACTGGAAGTGTGGGAACTCCCCGCGGCCGCCTTCGGCACTTTCGTCGCCGGGATTCCCGCGCCGCTTGGAATCGGCGCCATCGAGTTGCAGTCGGGCGAGGCGGTGCAGGGCTTCGTCTGCGAGCACTATGCGGTACGCGGCGCCGAGGATATTTCTCAGCACGGTGGTTGGCGGCGCTATCTGGCGCAGAATTAGCGAATCGAGTTGTTCTCGAACACAAGGCTGGAAGCCGCACCCAGCTTGCCTCTCAAGGCATGCCATGCCAGCAACAAGGATGGACAAGGCGGGTGGCGATGGATGATTAAATTGCCCTCACACGCGCAGATAATGCGCGGTACACATCCGTGGCGCGAAGGGTTGACCGCGGCGTAAGTCAACACGCTGAAGGCGAAAACACCCGGACCACGCTTCAATGCGCGATTTTGTTTCGGCATCGCGCAAGCGTCGCAACTAGATTTTGTTCGGTGAAACCGAGTGCCCTGCCACTCAGTACCAGCGCGCCTTCTGGCATAGGCATCGCCGCAGCCCAGTATCCACGGGGTGGCCTCGGGCCATGGGCCTTGCAGCCATATGCTTAGAAACTGGTTGGCGCTGAATTCCGGGTACGCAAGATTAGATCGCAATGATCTGATACGCTACTCACCATGGCTACGATTGAATCTTCGATCTCAACGGGCGGTGCGGCATTCCAATCCAATCGCGACGGCATGCTCGCGCTGCACGAACGCGTGCGCTCCTGTGTGCGGCGTGCAGTCGCGGCGTCCGAAGCTTCCAGGTCGCGCTTTGAACAGCGCGGGCAGTTATTGCCACGGGAGCGAGTGGCGTTGTTGCTCGATCCCGGTGCGCCGTTTTTAGAGCTTTGCGCCTTGGCGGGACTGGGATTGGATAACGCGGATGTCGATAAAAGCGTGCCCGGTGGTGGCGTGATATGCGGAATCGGATATGTGTCCGGGATTCGCTGCATGATCAGCGCATCGGATTCAGGCATCGATGCCGGGGCGATGCAGCCGATGGGTATCGACAAGCAATTGCGCGTTCAGGAATTGGCGCTGGAAAACAAATTGCCGTTCGTGCAATTGGTCGAAAGCGCGGGCGCGAATTTGCTGACTTATCGCGTTGAGGATTTTGTTCGCGGTGGAAATTTGTTTCGCAATCTCGCGCGCCTGTCGGCGGCGGGTTTGCCGGTGGTTACGGTGACCCACGGTTCGTCGACGGCGGGCGGCGCCTATCAAACCGGCTTGTCCGACTACATCATTATGGTGCGCAGCCGCTCGCGCGCATTTCTCGCCGGGCCGCCGTTGTTGATGGCGGCGACCGGCGAAGTGGCGACGGAGGAAGAACTAGGCGGCGCCGAAATGCATACGACGACCTCGGGGCTGGGCGATTATTTGGCGGAGGATGATCGCGATGCGCTGCGTATCGCGCGCGATATTCTTGCGAAGCTCGATTGGAATGCCTCCGTGGAAACGCCGCGCGATTTTAAACCGCCGCGTTACGCTGTCGACGAGTTGCTCGGCATCATGCCGATGGATCACAAGCGTCCCGTCGATATGAAAGAAGTCGTCGCGCGTATCGCCGACGATTCCGATTTTCTTGAATTTGGCGCAAATTATGGCAGCGCCACGGTGTGCGGCCACGTGACGCTCGAAGGCTGGCCACTAGGCATTATCACCAACAACGGTCCGATCGATTGCGACGGCGCGGCGAAGGCAACGCACTTCATTCAAGCCTGTTGTCAATCGCGCACGCCGATTCTTTACCTCAATAACACCACCGGCTACATGGTCGGCCGCGCTCACGAAGAAGCGGGCATGATTAAGCATGGCTCAAGGATGATCCAAGCGGTGACGAATGCGACCGTGCCGCAGATCACGATCTATTGCGGCGCCTCGTTCGGCGCCGGAAATTACGGCATGTGTGGGCGCGGCTTTCATCCGCGCTTTTGCTTTTCCTGGCCGAACGCGAAAACCGCCGTGATGGGCGGCGAGCAAGCGGCGCGCACCATGGCCATCGTCACCGAGGCGGCGATGAAGCGCAAAGGCGGCGCAGTCGATCAGGCGAAACTCGAGGCGCTGCAACGCCAAATAATCGAGCGGTTCGAGAGCCAAATGAGCGTGTTCGCGACCAGTGCGCGATTACTCGATGATGGCGTAATCGACCCGCTTGATACACGCGCGGTACTGTGTATGGTGTTGTCGATTTGCCGCGAGGCGTCGGCGCGGGAACCGCAAGCGATGCAGTTTTCCGTGGCGCGGCCGTGAGATGTCATCCTGAACGCAGTGAAGGATCTGCTTCTTGTTTTTCATGGAGGCGCAAAAAGCAGATCCTTCGCGTTGCTCAGGATGACATGGTGGTGAGAAAAAAGTTTAATGATTAAACCAACGCCGTTCAACAAAATCCTCATCGCCAATCGCGGCGAGATTGCGCTGCGCGTCATGCGCACTGCGCGCGGCATGGGCTATCGAACCGTCGCGGTTTATTCCAGCGCCGACGCGGCTGCGCTTCACGTTCGCGCGGCCGATCAAGCGGTGTGTGTCGGCGGCGCGCGGCCCGTCGAGTCATACTTGCGCATCGATGCGATTATCGATGCGGCGAGAAAAACGGGCGCCGACGCCGTCCATCCTGGCTATGGCTTTCTCGCGGAAAACGCCGACTTCGCGCGCGCCTGCCGCGACGCAAGATTGGTATTCATCGGCCCCTCTCCTGAAGCGATCGAGGCGATGGGCGATAAGGCCGGTGCGAAGCGCCTGATGTTAGCGGCGGGTGTACCGTGCATCCCCGGCTATGCAAGTGACGATCAAAGCGATGAGCGCTTGCTCGCAGAAGCACAGCGCATCGGCTTTCCGGTGATGATCAAAGCCACTGCCGGCGGGGGCGGACGCGGCATGCGGTTGGTTGCCTCGGCAAATGAATTCATTGAGCTGCTGCGTAGCGCAAAATCGGAAGCGATGAGCGCATTCGGTGATGCCGCGGTGATTCTCGAACGCGCCATCGTCAACGCACGACACATCGAAGTACAAATATTCGCCGACCGCTACGGCAATGTTATCCATCTTGGCGAACGTGATTGTTCCGTGCAGCGTCGCCATCAAAAGTTGATCGAGGAAGCGCCGTCGCCTGCCGTAACGCCTGCACTGCGCGAGCGCATGGGCGCAGTCGCGGCGAGTGCGGTGAAGTCGATCGACTACGAAGGTGCGGGAACGTTGGAATTCCTGCTCGATGGATCGAGCAATTTCTACTTCATGGAGATGAACACGCGCCTCCAAGTGGAACATCCCGTCACCGAAGCGATCACCGGTTTGGATTTAGTCGCGATGCAGTTGCGCGTAGCGTCGGGCGAGCCGCTTGCGCTGACGCAAAGCGAAGTTGCGTTCAACGGCCACGCAATTGAAGTACGGCTGTGCGCGGAAGATGCCATGCAGTCCTTCATGCCGCAGAGCGGAACGCTGCGGCGCTGGCGCGCGCCGGCGAACCTGCGCGTCGAACATGCGCTGTATTCAGGTACACGGATTGCACCGTATTATGATTCGATGATTGCCAAACTCATCAGCCACGGTCCCACCCGCGAGGAAGCGCGGCGCACGCTAATCGGCGGGCTGGGCGACACCGTCGCGCTGGGGGTCACGACCAACCAGGCATTTTTGTCACGCTGCTTGGCGCACTCGGTGTTTGCGGATGGCGATGCAACGACCGCATTCGTGGCGGATCATGCGGCGTCATTGCTCGATATCGACGCGGAAATAGCAGCCCGCGCCAACGCGATTGCGGCGCTGCTGTTGCGCACCGGCACGGACCAAGTCGCCGCTACCGGATTGCGGCATTCATTCCCCGTCCCGATGCGATTCGAGGCCAACGGCAAACCGATCAGCGCGACACTGACGGCAAACAAAGATCGGTGTTACACGGTCGCAATCAACCAGCAAATTTTCGAACTGGAACTCTCCGACCTCGGCGCCGATACGATTCGTTTCATTTGTGATGGCGTGGCGGAGAACGCGATTTTCCTTCGCGCCGGCACTCAACTGTCGTTGCAATTTGCCGGATGCCATTTCTTGATCGATGATCGGACGCTCGCGGCAGCCACGCGCCATGGTGATAGCGCCGGCGATGGCAAACTGCGCGCGTCGATGAATGGCCGCGTGGTTGCGGTTCTGGCCGCCGCAGGCAATCGCGTGGATCTGGGCCAGCCGATGATCGTGCTCGAAGCAATGAAGATGGAGCATGTGCATCGCGCGCCGATGACCGGCAGAGTGTCGTTGATTCATGTTGTCGTCGG
Organism: Pseudomonadota bacterium; assembly: GCA_031398205.1. Taxonomy (GTDB): domain Bacteria; phylum Pseudomonadota; class Gammaproteobacteria; order Burkholderiales; family JALYOK01; genus JALYOK01. The sequence continues at coordinate 5,776 of JANNMV010000160.1, forward strand.
CGAGCAAGTGGCCGCAAGGCGAATCATCGCAGAAGTGGACATATCGGTTTCGTGAGAAGATGTTTAACTTGTCATTGCGAGCCCCGCGAAGCAATCTCGTATTTCAAACGTTGCCAAAAGCGAGATCGCCGCGTCGGTCCATGGCCTCCTCGCGATGACAATTTTGTTGGAGGCAGATGAGCGAAAACGCTGTAGTCCTATTTGAAAAACGCGGCGCTGCCTTTTGGATCACCATCAACCGCCCCGATAAACGCAACGCGTTGAACAAAGAAGTTATCGCCGCTATCCGTACCGGCTACGCGCGAGCCCACGCCGATGCCGACGTGCGCGTGATCGTGTTGACGGGCACGGGTGACAAGGCGTTCTGCGCCGGCGCCGATCTGCAGCCGGGGAAGGGATTCGCGTTCGATTTGGCGAAGCCGAATCTCGATTACGCCGACCTGTTACGCGTGGCGCACCACGCGACGCTGCCAAGCATCGCGCGTATCAACGGCACGTGCATGGCCGGCGGCATCGGGCTGTTGTGCATGGTCGATCTGGCGGTTGCGGCCGATCATGTGCAGTTCGGTTTGCCGGAAGTGAAGGTCGGTGTATTCCCGATGCAAGTGTTGAGTCTGCTGCAGCATCTTGCGCCGCGCCGCTGGGTGCGCGAATGGTGTATCACCGGCGAGCCGTTCAGCGCGGCCGCGGCAAAAGATGCGGGATTGCTCAATCATGTCGTACCGGCCAGCGAGCTCGACGCCAAAGTCGAATGGCTGGTTCAGCGTATCGTCGATAAATCGCCGACGGCGATTCGTCGCGGCAAGTACGCAATGCGTGCCGTCGCTTCCATGTCCTTCGATGAAGCGGCCGCGCACATGGAGGGGCAGATCGCGCTATTGAGCCTGACCGACGATGCGCAGGAAGGGCTCGCCGCGTTCAACGAAAAACGCAAACCGAGCTGGACCGGAAAATAACTGTTTAGCGCGCGGGTTGAGGCGATTATTCGGGCTTGATAATCGTTCTTTTTTGGCGAACTAGAATCGTCGGCGTGGTTTTCGGCGTAGCTCGCGGCGCGGCCGAATCGCTGGAATTAGGTTCCACCGGAATCGAGAAAGCCATGCCGCTCTTTTGCCGTGGTTTGGAGGTTTGCGGTGCAACGATGGCAATCATTTGTTTGTATAAAACAATCGATTGCTCAGCCTTGAGCATGATGGTGTGCACGTCGAATGACGAAATGAAACCGTCGAACCGAGTGCCGTTGGTGAGCAGTATCGTTACCCGCTGGCGACGTTTGCGCAGCGTGTTGAGGTAAAACTCCTGAACATTTTTGTTCGGTTCCGGGAAAACGATCGGTTCGTTTTCTGCCTCTTTTGTGCGGGCCATAAAGTCTACTTGTGTCAGCGTTGGTGCGAGAAAAAAGCGGCATTCAGTGGTGTTGCCACGGCGGCCTCGGCTTCCAATTCTTGACTTCGGCTGAAACAGTCAATGGTTATTGTTAACACCATTATACAAAGTTATTTTAACTTCAACGCACCGTACCGTTTTAGCGCTGACAGATTGGACAGTAAAACGTGCTGCGCTGCCCTTGGCGCAGTGTACGAATCGCGCTGTCGCATTGCAAACAAGGCTTCCCAGCGCGATCATACACCCGATAGCTCAACTGAAAGGAACCGGGTTCGCCGTCGCTGTTGACGAAATCCCGCAACGTGCTGCCGCCGGCTTTGAGCGCCAAACTCAAGGTATGTTTGATCGCCGCGGCGATTCGCTCGCAGCGCGCCAGGCCGATGCGGCGCGCGGGCGACTGCGGCCGAACGCCAGCGCGGAACAATGCCTCGTTGGCATAGATATTTCCAACGCCGACGACGTGATGCTGATCCATTAAGAATTGTTTGATGCTGGCGCTGCGGCCACGCGTCGCGCGGAATAAAGCGCCGCCGTCGAATGCCTCGGAGAGCGGCTCCACGCCTAGGCCTACAAGCAGTGCGTGAGTGGCGGGTGCATTCGCGGTCCAGTGCAAGGAACCGAAACGACGCGGATCGGTATAGCGCACCACGTGCCGATTGGACAGAATCAGATCGTAGTGATCGTGTTTGGCCGGCGGTGTTTTCGCGGCTACGATGCGCAGGCTGCCGGACATACCCAGGTGAATAATCAGATGACCGTGGGCACAATCGACCAGTAAATATTTCGCGCGCCGCGCGATGTCGACGATCGCCGCACCGCGTAGCAACATCGGCAAATTAGATGGGATCGGCCAGCGCAGGCGATGCTCGCGCACGACGAGATCGACAATCGTCGCGCCTTTGAGGTGCGGCAGAAGCCCTAGTCGGGTCGTTTCAACTTCGGGTAATTCCGGCATCGGTTCGAGCGTTAATTGTAAGTAACACGAGTCGTTGGGGTTACAGAAAACTCAGACGAATGAGCCTGCACTGGCGTTCGTGAGAATAACTAGTGTCGTGACGCGTAAATAACGAGACATAAAAATGCGTCTTTTCCCGTCTGGCTTCGTTGCTCGTCGTTGCGTAATGCCCGCTATGCGGCCTTCTCGCGCCTCACCAGACGGAAAAATACATCATTTTTATTTGTCTCGTTATTTACGCGTCACGACACTAGCGCTGACTCATAGCGCGACAATCCAGCGCGGTTTCCTTAGAATGATAACTTATGTCCGACCGTCAATCCCTTCCCGCGCGTCCTTGGCATCCAACGCCCTTCGTCAAAGCGTCGTATGCAGTACACGCGCTATCCGCCATTGCAGTCGGTGCTTTACCGACAACCTGGCCTTGGGCACTGGCGGCCGTTGCCGCGAATCAAGCGCTGATCGGCGGCGCGGTGATGTGGCCGAGGAGCGCCTGGATCGGCGAAAACATTCGCCGCTTGCCGACTTTGTCTATCGCCAAAAACGAAATCGCGTTGACGTTCGACGACGGCCCTGACCCGGACATTACGCCGCGGGTGTTGGACTTGCTCGACGCTGCCGGACAGAAAGCGAGTTTCTACGTGGTCGGTGAACGCGCGACGAAATATCCTCGGGTGATTCAGGATCTCGTCAAGCGCGGGCACGCGGTGGAAAATCACTCGCAACACCACAGCCACGGTTTTGCGTTTTATCCTTCGTTTCGCTTGCATCGCGAACTCAGCGCGGCGCAACAAGCCATTGCCGATGCGGCGGGCTCGTTGCCACGATTTTTTCGGGCGCCGATGGGTTTCCGCACGCCATTTCTAGATCCCGTGATTGCGCGCTTGGGGTTGCATTACAGCTCGTGGACGCGGCGTGGTTTCGATTCCACTGCGAAGCATCCCGCGCCGGTGTTGCGGCGCCTGGTCACGGGTTTATACGCAGGCGATATTTTATTGCTGCACGATGGTTCGATGTTGCGGACACGACGCGAGCGCGCCATCGTCCTCGACGTATTGCCTGAGCTGCTGCAGAGTATTTCCGCCCGCGGCCTGCACTGCGTCACGCTGCGGGACGCCTATCGCGATGTCCTCGGCGAGTGATGCGTTGATCGACGCCGCGGCGTCGCTCTATCAACCGGCGGGTAAGTTCGCGTTTCACTTCGCACGCGGCAAGCTGCGTCATGATCCGGTGTTTATCGCGGTATTGAAAAGT
>JANNMV010000224.1:0-1768 GCA_031398205.1 Pseudomonadota bacterium
CACCAAACCTTCGACATACAAATCCGTCAGTGCGACAAATAATCCGAAACCGGTGACGGCGCTCACGGTGCCGACAAATTCCTCGCCGACGCGATCGCGCATGTAGTAACACTTGAGCCACGACAACACATCGCGCGAGGCTTCGTCGGCGCGGCGTTCCGTCTGCGAACAACTGACGCCAAGTTCTTTCCAATTGCCCGGCTGGTAGCGCTCGCCCTTAAGCACCGCCTTGATGGAGCGGTGAATGACTAAATCGGGATAACGCCGGATCGGCGAGGTAAAGTGCGCATAGGCGTCATAGGCCAAACCAAAATGGCCGAGATTATCGGGGCTGTAAACCGCTTGCATCATCGACCGCAGCATGACAGTTTGAATGAGCTGAAAATCCGGCCGCGCTTTGACGCTGGCGAGCAGCGTGGCGTAGTCGCTGGCTTTCGGCGCATCACCGCCGCCCAAGCCGAAACCGAATTCGCGCAAAAACTCGCGCAAGCTTTCAAGCTTTTCCGGATTAGGCCCAGCGTGAACGCGATAAAGCGCGGGATGTTCGTTGGTCGCGAGAAAATCTGCCGCACACACATTGGCGGACAGCATGCACTCTTCGATCATGCGATGAGCATCGTTTCGAACGACCGGCACGATATTGCTGATTTTGCCGACATCGTCAAATATGAGTTGCGTTTCCGTGGTTTCAAAATCGATCGCGCCACGTTTCGCGCGGGTCTTTAGCAATACCTTGAACAAGGTATAGAGCCTTTGGATCGGATCCAGCAGCGAAGCATATTTTTTTGCCGCCGCGCCGTTCGGATCCTCCAACATCGCCGCGACTTCGGTATAGGTGAACCGCGCCTGGGAATGCATTACCGCCGGGTAGAACTGATATTTTTTAACCTCGCCGGTTGGCCCGACAATCATGTCGCAGGCCATGCACAGTCGATCGACTTCGGGATTAAGCGAACACAGGCCGTTCGACAAGGCTTCCGGCAACATCGGAATGACGCGGCGCGGAAAATACACCGACGTGCCGCGGCTGCGCGCTTCGCGATCCAAAGGATCGCCTTCTTGAACATAGTGACCGACATCGGCAATGGCGACGATGAGGCGGTAACCCTTGCCTTGTTTTTCGCAGTAAACGGCATCGTCGAAATCTTTCGCGGTTTCGCCGTCGATGGTTACCAACGGCAATTCGCGCAGATCGACGCGATCGGGAGTAAGGTCTTTTTTCAAGACCTTTTTCGGCAATTTTTTGACCACCGCCTCGACATCGGCAGGCCACAAGAATGGCAACTGATGCTTGCGTAGCGCGATCTCGATTTCCATGCCGGAATCAGCAAAATTACCAACCACCTCGACGATGCGGCCGACGGCTTCGGTGTGCTGACTGGGATGATTGATCAGTTCTACCATGACCACCTGGCCCGGCTCGGCGCCGCCCTCAGAGCCGGGCGCGATGAGAATGTCCTGGCTGATACGCTTGTCTTCCGCGACGACGAAATTGACGCCGTGTTCGACGAACAAGCGCCCGATCATGCGCTGGTTGACATGCTGCAAAACTTCAACCACCGCGCCCTCGGGCCGTCCACGCCGATCCAGGCCGATGATGCGCACCATCACCTTGTCACCGTGCAATACCTTGCGCATTTCCTTGGCATCAAGAAACAAATCGTCTCCGCCGCTTTCGCGGATGACGAAGCCGTAGCCGTCGGGATGACCTTGTACCGTGCCTTTGATCAGATCGAGCTTGTCGGGAATACAGATCGCCTGTTTTCGA
>JANNMV010000237.1:0-5907 GCA_031398205.1 Pseudomonadota bacterium
TACAACTTGGATATTCTCGAACCGCAAGATCCGCTCGGTTATGCCACTGAGCGGCCGAACATGGCGCACTTATTGGTCGGCAGCGAAGGGACGTTGGCCTACTTCAAGCGCTTAAAACTCAAGCTCTCGCCCCTGCCAAAAAATAAAACGCTGGGCGTGGTGAACTTTCCGACTTTTTATCGGGCGATGCAGTTGACGCAGCACATCGTTAAACTCGACCCGAGCGCGGTCGAGTTGGTCGATCGCACCATGATCGATCTGGCGCGCAACAATCCCTTGTTTGCGCCCATCATTGATGCCGCATTGATCGGCGCACCGGAAGCGATTCTATTGGTGGAATTCTCCGGCGACAACGGCGCCGAGCAAATCAATAAGCTGCATCGACTCGGCGAACTGCTAGCCGATCTTGGACTGCCGAATTCGGTTGTCAAACTCACCGATGCCCATCGGCAAAAAGCCTTGTGGGACGTGCGCAAAGCCGGCCTCAATATCATGATGAGCATGAAGGGCGATGGTAAACCAGTGAGCTTTATCGAGGATTGCTGCGTACCGCTGGAACATCTCGCCGACTACACGCAGCGCCTTTCGGCGGTATTCGAGAAACACGGCACGCGCGGCACGTGGTATGCCCACGCCAGCGTCGGCACCTTGCACGTGCGCCCGATTCTCAACATGAAGCAAGATGGCGCGCACAAATTGCGCGCCATTGCCGAAGAGGCATGCGAACTGGTGCGCGAATACAAAGGCGTGTATTCCGGCGAGCACGGCGACGGCCTGGTGCGCAGCGAATGGATCGCGCCGTTCTTTGGGCCGCGCCTGACCGCGGCGTTGGCGGACGTGAAGCGCTTGTTCGATCCGCTGAATCTAATGAATCCCGGTAAGATCGTGCGACCGAGTATGCAGGACGATCGAAGTTTGTTTCGTTTCAAGCCGGGCTACGCCCACATCGCGATTCAGCCGGCGCTCGATTGGTCCGCCCACGGCTCCCTCGCCCACGCCGCCGAAATGTGCAATAACAACGGCCATTGCCGCAAGTTCGACGCCGACGTGATGTGCCCGTCCTACCGCGTGACGCGCGACGAGCAGCACTCGACGCGCGGCCGCGCCAATACCCTGCGTCTCGCACTGTCCGGTCAGCTTGGCGCCAACTCGATGACATCGGATGCGATGCGCGAAAGTTTTGACTTATGCGTGTCGTGCAAGGGCTGCAAGCGCGAATGTCCAACCGGCGTCGATATGGCAAAAATGAAAATCGAATTTTTGCACCAGCACCAACAACGCCATGGCTTATCGCGCAAAGATAAACTCATCGCCTATCTGCCGCGTTACGCGCCGTACGCGGCCAAGTTCAGTCGCCTGCTCAACTTGCGCGACGCCGTGCCGATGTTCGCGCGCTGGAGCGAAAAACATATTGGCCTGAGCGCGCGGCGGCCATTACCGCGTTGGCACTCGGATTATTTCCGCGTCAACCGATCGTCGCGCGCGCCTATCGTCGCAGGTCGCGATGTTGCGCTGTTCGTCGATACATTCACCACCTATTTCGAACCGGAAAATGCCCGCTCCGCGCTACGCGTGTTGCGCGCCGCCCGCTACCACACCCACATACCGCGCGCCGCCGACAGTCGTCGCCCGCTGTGTTGTGGGCGAACGTTTTTGAGCGTCGGACTCATCGATCAGGCGAAACACGAAGCACGGCGCTTAGTGAGCGCGATGCGTCCCTACCTTGAGAGTGGCATTCCGATTGTCGGCCTGGAACCGTCGTGCGTGTTCACGTTACGCGACGAATTTCCCGCGCTGTTGAACCACGCCGATGCCGAGTTACTGGCGAAACAAGCGCTCACGTTCGAGGAATTTTTATTTCAAGAACAGCAAAACGAACGCCTGCAATTGTCGCTGTATCCGGTGTATCCGTCGCGGGTATTGCTGCACGGCCATTGTCATCAAAAGGCCTTCGGCGTCATGGGTGCGGTTGAGGGGGTGCTGCGGCTGATTCCGGATTTGCAAGTGGAGACGATTCAGTCGGGATGCTGCGGCATGGCCGGTTCATTTGGTTTTGACGCACAACACTACGACATCTCAATGCAAATGGCCGAACTCCATCTCCTCCCCGCCGTGCGCGCCAGCGACGAGCACACCACGATTGTTGCGGACGGCGTCAGCTGCCGCCAGCAGATTCGCGACGGCGCCGGGCGCCAAGCCATTCATGTGGCGCGCGTACTGGAGACTGCCCTGCGACGCTGATCTGGTGCGGCTCTCGAACGATGCCATGCCACGAACCACTGGCCCTAGGCCACCCCGCATCCACGCGGTGCCTGGCCTATGACAAAGTCACGCGGTAATTTGAGGCGTCCCCCCGGCTGGCAGAAGGATTGACCAAATGTTCAATCAACGCGCGCAGCTTGGCCGGTCGCGCCGGTTTGTGCATAATTCGCAGCCCTTTTACCTTGGCCTCGCGCAATAGTTCCGTCCCGGTGTCGCCACTGACCAATATGCCCGGAATGTCGATGCCGTAATGCGCGCGAATTTTCTCAATCACCTCGATACCGTTTTCTTGTTCCCGCAATCGATAGTCGCTGACGATAATGTCCGGCGGGCGGCCCGCCTGGATCAGTCCAGCCAAGGCGCCCACGGCCGTTGCGGCGATCACCGGTTGACAGCCCCAGTCGCGCAGCAAGACATCCATGCCTTCCAAAATCGTCGATTCGTCATCAACGAATACCACTAGCGCACCCTTGAGTTCGTTGCGCCGAACGGTGAGCGTAGGCGCGCTCTCTTCGATAACGCGTTTGGCGTTACCGCGCGGCACTTTAATGGAAAACACCGAACCCTTGCCGACGACGGATTTAATTTCAATCGGGGCGCCCAACAATCGCGCCATGCGCTCGACAATCGCCAGCCCCAGGCCAAGACCTTTGTTGCGATCGCGCTCGGGATTATTGAGCTGAACGAACTCCTGAAAAATTTCCTTGTACCGATGTTCGGGAATACCTTTGCCGCTGTCCCACACTTCGACGCGCAAACCACTCTTGCTGCGGCGGCACCCCACCACCACGCCGCCCTTGACGGAATAGCGAATGCCGTTGGAAATCAGATTCATTAAAATGCGTTCCAGCAATACCGGATCGGTGCGCACGATCGCCCGCGTAGGCACGACAATCAGGCGTAGTTCTTTTTCCTGCGCATGGGGCATGAAATCCATGCGCAAGCGATCAAACAAATCCTGCAAATGAAAATCACGCGGATGCGCTTGCAATACGCCCGCATCCAGGCGCGAAATATCGAGTAAGGCATTGAACATGCCCTGCATTGCCGTGACCGAAGATTCAATGTTGTGAACAATGCGGCTGACTTCCGGATATTGAATACGCTCCTTCAGCGCGGCAACAAAAAGTGTTAACGCATGCATCGGCTGGCGTAGATCATGGGTTGCCGCTGCAAGAAAGCGCGATTTGGCCAGGTTGGCGCGCTCGGCTTCTTCTTTTTGCGCGGTGAGCAAGCGCGTTGCTTCTTCGATGCGCTGCTCCAGAATTTCTTGACCATGCTTGAGTTTGGCGGCCATGTCCGCAATCCCCGACTCGAGCACCGCTAATTCGCCGCCGGAACCGGATGGAAAGTGAACATCGAAATCACCCTTGCCAATGCGTTCGACCGCGCGCGCCAGATTCGTCACCGGACGGGCGATTTGCGCGCCAATCTTGCGCGCCGCGAGTGCGCCGAACAGCAGGCACAACGCATACAAGCCGATTACCCAAGCCCAGCCGGGAAAGGCGCCGGCACGTTCAGCCAGAGAAGAATGGATGTCCTGCCAGCGAATGGCGGCGAACCAGACGCCAAGCACGATCGCCATAATCAGCGCCGGCAATAAGGCGATTACCAAGATACGTGTGCGAATTCCGCCCAATTTCATAGCATGAAATCCGCGCAAGAAAGCAAGGTTTTGTAAGAAACGGTCACGCGCATCCTTTGAATGAATCGTACTATTGAGCACACGGATAAACGCGTCAAGGGGTATTCACGGCTTACAACTTTTGGCCTATGTCGAAAGTAGTAGAGCCGCTCGAACCTAGCCATAAGGCGTATATCAAGCGTCCGCGTGCTGTGGCATAACATCGACTTTCAACTGCATATTTGCAATCCATGCCAGTCATCGCCATCGCCTCGGAAATCGGTAGTGAGGGAAACCTCATCGCCACACAAGTCGCGCGCCGTTTAGGGCTCACCCTGATGGATCACAGCAACGTCCTGGAACGGTTAGCGCGGCACGGATTTGCGATCCCACCGGTCGGCATCGGCAACGAACCCCATACCGTCACCCATGAAAAGGACTGGCCACTGCACAAAATTGGGAAGATAATCTCGACGGAAATCCTGTTTCTGGCACAAAAAAATAGCATGTTGCTCCTCAGCCCCTATGCACCGCATCTGTTAGCCGGGATTAGTCATATTCCGCGCATCCGTGTATGCGCGCCTCTCATTCGACGCGCGAAGAATTTCGCTACGACCTATGACTGTGATGAAGCCGAGGCGCGCCGGGAGATCGACTTAAGCGAAACTCGAGCGAACCATATTTTGGAGGCCTGTTTTGGCGTCGAGTTCCCCAGCCATGACCATCATTTCGATTTAGTCGCCGATACCGGCTGGCTCGGCGCGCAAGACTGGGCCGAGGAGATCGTTAGCCTGGTTCAAGATGAAGATTTCTTACCCACCGCCGCGTCGTGCTCGCGGCTGCGGGCGCTCGCGCTCAATGCGTCGATCGCGCAGGCGGTGACGAACGGTTGTGGCGATTGCGGCCAATCGTGGCTACCGCGCTGAACCGTCAGGGTTGCCGTTCGTGGTTCGCAACGCCGGCGTGAGCGATCACCATTCTCCGGCGATAGCGGTGAGGCCATCCAGCCCGCCCGGGCGCGAGCGCGAAGTGCTTTACGAACAAATCGTCCACGCTTATCGCGAATACGTATCCGGCACCATCCCAGCGGTTTTCGGTGGATTGCTGGTCGTGGTGGTCATGTGGCAGGACGTTTCCCAGGCAAAGTTATTGTGGTGGCTGGCGATACTTTATGGCGCGACCGCGGCGCGCACCTATTGGTCACTAAGGTTCAATCAACAATTGCCGACGATTGACGTGATCGACCGCTGGAAATGGCGCTTCTTGATCGGATCCGCCGGCGCGGGCATCATTTGGGGCAGTAGTGGAATATTGATGTTTGTTCCTGAATCGCTACCGCTACAGATGTTTTTATTGGGCTGCCTATTCGCTCTGTGCGCCGGCAGCGTATCGGTAATCGGTTATTACTTGCCGGCGTTTTATGTATTTGCGATAGCGCTGATACTGCCCAGCATCGTCCTTCATGGAATGCTCGACAAACCGATCAATTGGTTCATCGCGGCCGTTTGCAGCTTGTTTCTCGTCTCGTTCTTGGGATTCGGGCGGCGCCAGAATCGCTTTGTCGTTGAATCCCTAACGATGCGGCATGAAAACACCGATTTGATAGAACAACTCAAAGCGCAAACGCAGGCGGCGCAATCGGCCATGGCCAAAGCGGAGCGCGCAACCCATGACGCCGAACGCGCCAAAGAAGAAGCGCAGCTCGCGACACGCGCCAAATCCCAGTTCCTCGCCACCGCCAGCCACGATTTGCGCCAGCCGCTACAGGCGATCGCCTTGTTTTCCGAGGCATTACGCCAACGCATCTACTATCCCGAAGTGCGCAGCATCGTCGACAACATCAATGCCTCGGTCGAAGCATTGCAAACATTGTTCAATTCGCTGCTGGACATTTCGAAGTTCGAAGCGGGCGTGGTCGAAGCCATGCCGATCCATTTTCGCGCCGACCAGTTGCTGGATAAATTACGTACCGACTACACGCCACCGGCGCGCGAAAAAAATATCGCCTTGCGCGTGCGCGC